>JAGLBQ010000044.1 GCA_023146675.1 Cocleimonas sp.
TTTAATAACGTATCAATACTCTCGCGTGATAACTCTGACATGCTCTTATGTCTCCGTAAAATTCATGAATTTGCTGATGGGGATGGTAAGGGAGCAACTATCAACTAACAATAGCCCTAAATCAATATAACCCACTAATCGAGTCGGATATTTATTAGTACTCCTTAAGTATGCTCCAATTTGAGGGCATTCAATCATTCATCAAGGGCAAAGCATAATTAATTAAAATACAAGTTAAAAATATGTTATAATGAAAGGCTGACAGTAAGATGACCAATTAGGTAATAAAATGCATATAAAAATTATAATACCCATTGTCTCTGTAATCCTAGCACTCGGGGCGTGTGGTGGAAGCAAAACAACAGAAAAGCCATTAACAGAGAGCAATTACAGACTTCGTAGCACAACCAGCAATCACATACTAGAAACAAGCATAAAAAAACTAATGCTTGAAACCTATGGGAGAATTGTACCTGTTATCATGTATGCACTGGACGGAGGAACAACTAAGTCTAGCAATACAGGCAACTCAACCACCAATACACAGGAAAATGGTGTTGATGAAGCTGATCGTTTAAAAAATGATGGTACCTACCTCTACGTAGCCTCCACGACTAAGCCTTCTATCAATATTTACTCAACAAAAAACAGTACTAAACAAGATGGGACTAACGATGCAAAATTAACAGCTGTAGTCCCTGTTGGTGATAAAGATGCACCTGCTATTTCTGGGCTTTATTTAACGAATAACAAGCTGATTGCTTTATCAGGAAATAACGGTTATTTCGGTAGACAATGGTTCGACGCTCCTTTCTGGAGTGATCGTTCAACTGAACTAACTATTTTTGATGTTAAAGATGGCACGTTAAATAAAGACGTGAAAATAACGTTAGACGGTCAACTTATTAGCAGTCGCAGAATTGGTTCAACACTTTATCTAACAACACGTCATACACCAACATTAAATGGTCTAATTCTCCGCCCAGAAAATAAAGAGCAAGTAGCCAAAAACCGCGCTTTAATTGAAGCAGCAACGCTCTCTGATTTTTTGCCTGATTATACCATCAACAAGACTGACAAAGGCGACATTTTAGCGCCATCAAACTGTTTTACAAGTAAATACTCTGATGATACTAGCCAGCAAGCAAGCATTATTAATGTGATTACTATTAACCTTAATGATACCCGCGCCAAACCTAAAGGAAGCTGCTTTATAGGCAATGTGGAAGCACTCTATATGTCTTCAAAGTCACTTTATCTGGCAACAACGCAATATAACTATAAAACACAAAACGGTAAAGCACTCTACTCTTCACGCATTAGTACTGATATTCATAAATTCTCTTTACAGGGTAGTGACATCAACTACAAAGGCTCAGCACAGGTCGCTGGGCATTTAGGTTGGAAACAAGAGTCAAAATCTTTCCGCATGGGTGAATTTGGAGAGTCAAATGATATACTTGGCATCATCACTTATACGGGTGGTCAACCTAGCACCATTGCATCACCCGCCAGACTTTTTACACTAAAAGAAGATGACAGCAAAGAAGACAGTCTAAAAATACTGGCTCAACTACCGAATAACACCCACCCTGAAGCACTCGGAAAACCAGGAGAGCAAATCTACGCAACCCGCTTCTTTGGCGATAGAGCTTACTTAGTGACGTTTAGAACCACTGATCCTCTTTATATTCTGGATATTTCCGACCCTGCCGATCCATTTGTAGTAAGTGCGCTAGAAATTAGTGGCTATTCAGACTACCTACACCCTATCGGAGAGAATTTTGTTCTTGGTATAGGAAAAGATGCCATCCCCGCAAAAGCAGAGCAAGGCGATTTTAGAGGCGCTTGGTATCAAGGTGTAAAACTCTCTCTTATTGATGTTAGCGACCCTGCAAAGCCTTATGAGCGCAATCAGTTAATCATTGGCAAACGCGGCTCAAATACTGCCGTTTCATTTTCTCACCATGCCTTTACCTCATTATTACACTCAAGTGGTGATACGCGTATTGCCCTACCGATCAGTGTCCACAAAAATGAGCAAGCATCAGAAAATGATACGCTAAGTAGCTTCCATAATTGGCAGTATGACGCTCTATTTCGCTATGACATTACCTCCTCAGGTGATCTCTACCCACTTGAAAAAATCAAAGCTACTAATACGTCTACAGAAAAATATTCCCACTATTGGCAATATGACCGCTCCGCAATTATTGGTGATAAAGTCTATTACCTGCATCGTGATGATATTATTTCACGTAACTGGTAATTTCTACTCTAGTTAGTTTAACAATGCACTTCCTTTTTTCTTAGTTAGATGGGAAATGTAATACAGGCGCACTAAGAATTAAACCTCTCTTAGCGCGCTTTTTTTTGTAAAATATTTTTATACAGAGTAGCCTCTCTCACAATCATCTAAAACACCTCCCTTATCCGTAAAAAACTAGCAAACCTTGGCACCCCCTTTTTAGTCCTACCAAAATATTTATAGGTAATAATCGCCCCAAGTGCAGGTGGATTCTTGCGTTGTTGCAAGGTAAATCCTGTACCAATTTTGAACTTCCGTCCAACACTATCCTCAACTAAAACAGACCCCATCACCTCACTAAACTTTCCCTTTCCTGATAGATGCTGAATAACACGCGCCTCTGCATCTTGATGCTTTTTCACTTTAAGCAATACATTGCTGCGCCCCGACTGATAGAGCGCATCAGCACGGTGTAACATTAACCCTTCAGCTCCTTGCATAACAACAGTATCTAACTGTTTAGTTAAAGCATCAGTATCTTCCAAACGATATTGTTTAATCACCTTTAAATGAGGAATTGCCAATGTATTAACGAGAGTCTTCATGGCCTCAACACGTTGCTGGAAACTTCCCTCAGCGTTAGGCAGTTCAAATAACTGATACGTTATCTGCCGCCATTCTTTATCGATAGGCTGCTTTTTTCGTACCGTACTCACTGTTTTTTGAAAGTGATTTCTAGCAATCCATAGCTCACCATCAAGTGCTTGCTTTGGAAAATCTTTGATAAACCATACAGGTGCATTAAAATAATTTCCCTGTCGTGAAACAAGCTGCTTACCATCCCAATAAGCCCGCACACCATCCAGTTTTTCACTCACTAGATAGTGTTTTATATTAATGGGATTACGATAGGTTTTAGCGAGCAATAGCTCTGGAACAGGTTTTGCAGAAGCCATTAGTGCAAATAAAGACAGTGACAAAGCGCTTAATAAGACTACTGATAATTTATTTTTAAAATTCATGAACACGGTCAGTTGTTAGGTAATTTTATCAGTCTATCGTGACGATAGAAATCCCCCAAGGCTAAATAGACCAGTGCAGAGAGAAAAGATGAACAACGAAAATATTTCCAAATTTAATGACAGACTACACAACCATTTCCATAAAGGCATCCATTCCCAAGTAATTCCCATCACCAAGCTCTGATATGATTTCCATCATAATTTCCAGAGTTTGAGCGTTCTCATCTTGTGCTTGAATTTTTTCACTTAAATCCATTAAGTCATCATCATCCATGACCTTCTCCCTTCTTAAGTCACAGCAACATCCTTTCTGCTACACGCATTTTACTTTAAGGCTATGCACTAGATAACTCTGTGATGATTTCACATTAGAATTTAATTGCTCTTTATTAGCACACCTAAAAGTAATCACTTTTGCACTTACAGTGATAAACATTGCAACCAACCTGCCCCTCTCTTATCATTCGCTCCCATTTTCTAATAACTTCTTTTATTCATGCGTCTTAGCAAAATTAAACTTGCGGGTTTCAAATCCTTTGTTGACCCGACTACCATTGATCTTCGTAGTAATCTCACCAGTATTGTTGGACCCAATGGTTGTGGTAAATCTAATACCATTGATGCGGTACGCTGGGTTATGGGTGAAAGCTCAGCAAAGCATTTGCGCGGTGCTTCAATGGATGATGTTATTTTCAAAGGCTCATCGACGCGTAAACCTGTTGGGCAGGCATTTGTTGAGCTTATTTTTGATAATTCAGATGGTAGTTTAGGCGGCGAATACGCACAATTTTCTGAAATTTCCACTAAGCGCCTAATTACCCGCGATGGACAATCCAAATATTTCCTCAATGGCGCACGTTGTCGTCGCCGTGATATTACCGATATTTTCCTTGGCACGGGTTTAGGTCCGCGTAGTTATGCCATTATCGAGCAGGGTATGATTTCTCGTTTGATTGATGCCAAACCAGAGGAATTGCGGGTCTATATCGAAGAAGCTGCGGGGATTTCTAAATACAAAGAACGCCGTCGCGAGACAGAAAATCGTATTCGCCATACCCGTGATAATCTGGATCGCTTGACTGATCTACGGGAGGAAATTGAAAAACAATTATCACGCCTAAAACGTCAAGCGAATGCGGCTGAGCGTTATAAGCAATTCAAAGAATCACAACGCCGTTTACATGCTGAATTATTAGTATTGCGCTTGCAAGGTGTGAATAAAGAAGTTCATCAGCATGAGACGGTGATAGGCGAATACGCTACCCAACATCAGGCAGAATTATCGACACAACGTTCTTTAGAGAATCAAATTGAACATGATCGCATCGAGCAGTCAAAAACCAATGATGAGTTTAATAAAATTCAGGCTGGTTTTTATCAAATTGGCGCTGAAATTTCTCGTTTAGAGCAAACCATTCAACATCAAAAAGAGCTTGAAGAGAAGCAAAAACAACAAGGAGAACAGCTAGCACGAGAGCTTTCTAGCACCCAACAACAAGTTGATGACGATACTATTCGCATTGAAGAAACACAGGCTCAACTTGAGGAATTATTACCTCAGCAAGAAGAAGTGAATGAAGAACTAGCGATCACAGAAGAATCCTTTTCTGATGCCGAACAAAAACTAGCAGATTGGCAACAACAATGGCATGAATTACAGCAATCAATTGCCGAACCAACACAGCAAGCGCAAGTTGAAAAAGCGCGCATGGAGCAAATCGAGAACCAATTACAACACATTACACAACGCTTAGAACGCTTGCAAAAAGAGCAATTACTGTTTGATACCAGCAATCACGAACTAGAATTAGCCACCTTGCAACAAAGCATGGAAAATGCAGAAGAAGAAAGTGAATTACTACGTGAAAAGCTACAGCAAACACAAGAAAACCAACAGCAACAACAGCAAAAAAGTCGTGAATTACATGCACAAATTGATCAGCAACGTTCACAACTACAGTCCTTAAAAGGTCGTTTATCCTCACTAGAAGCATTGCAGCAAGCGGGTCTTGGCAAGGGAAAACAAAGCAAGCAACTCAAAGAATGGTTTGCACACAATAATCTGGAGAATAAACCTCGTCTGGCAGAAAGTATTTCTATTGAATCTGAATGGGAAACCGCGCTTGAAACAGTCTTAGGTAAAAAGCTTGAGGCGATTCAGTTGGATGATTTTTCCTCTTTGGATAATGCGCTAGCAAAAATCCCGACGGGTGAGTTTACCTTATATGCAAATCAGGCGATCAATGCGCCCTCCTCTGCTTCACCTCAACACCTCGCTAGTAAAATTAAGCAACCCACTAGCTTGCAAGCACTGGTTGCCCATATTTATATTGCGGATGATTTACAACAAGCCTTAGAGCAACAAGCCTTACTTAAAGCGGGTGAATCCATTATTACTCGTGATGGCACATGGCTTGGTAGTAACTGGCTTCAATTTAATGGCGATGATAAATTGCGTGATGGCGTGTTAGCGCGACAAAAAGAAATTGAAACCTTACAAGCGAAAATTGAAGCCCTGACAGACGATTTATCCATTAGTGAGGAACAATTAGAAAGCACACAAGAACAAAAAATCACACTGGATACTGAGAAAACAAGTATACAGAATCAACTCAATCAACAACACCGCCAACAAAGTGAAACACGCTCAGCAATGAGCACCCTTGAAAATCGTATTAAGCAAACACGGCAAAATGAAAAACGTATTTTAAGCGATATTGAAGAGTTAACCGAACGTAAAGAAAGTGAGCATGAAGCCCATGTTCAAGCCACACAATTGCGTAATGCAGCATTAAAGCAAACAGAAATACTCTCAACGGAACGTGATAAATTACAACAATTACAACAGGATCTGCAAGCAGCGGTTAATCAACATCGATTAAGCGTACAACAGCTAAGAGAACACTCGCATACCTTGCAATTACAGGTAGAAAATCTAAAAACGAATGCTCATTCATCTAGACAGCAATTAGAACGCTTACTCGAACGACTTGAAGATTTAACATTACGCGAGCTAGAATTCAAACAAGAAAGTGAACAGGTTGTACAGCAAAATGATCTTCCTGAGCAATTACAAGCCCAACTGCAAGCACACTCTGATATTGAAAAAGAACTAGGTGAAGCCCGTCTAGGTCTAGAAAAAATTGATCACAGCATTCGTGAAAAAGAAAAAAAGCGCACTCAGGCAGAGCAGCAAGTTGAGCATTTTCGTTCATTATTAGAAAAATTTAAAATGGAATGGCAAGAAGTTAGCGTCCGAGCCAGCGCATTGCAACAGTCATTAGAAGAAACAGAATTTGCAGAAAAAGAATTACTTGATGCATTAAAGGAAAATGCAACTGCTAAAAATCACAAACAGCAACTCGTAGAAATAGAACGTAAAATATCACGCTTAGGTGCCATCAATCTGGCAGCGATTGATGAGTATAAAGAACAAAGCGAGCGTAAGGTTTACCTAGATGAGCAAAATGATGATCTGCAAGAAGCCCTAGACCTTTTAGAATCCGCCATTCGTAAAATAGATAAGGACACCCGCGCGCGCTTTAAAGATACCTTTGACCAAGTTAATACACGTGTGCAAGACATGTTCCCCCGTTTATTTGGTGGCGGACAAGCAAAGCTGGAAATGACAGGTGATGATCTCCTCACTACAGGCGTATCCATCATGGCGCGCCCACCTGGAAAGCGCATTAGCAGTATTCAGCTTATGTCAGGAGGAGAAAAAGCACTAACCGCAGTGGCAATGGTCTTTGCTATCTTTGAGCTAAACCCCGCACCCTTTTGTATGCTCGATGAAGTCGATGCGCCGCTGGATGAATCCAATGTGCGTCGCTTTGCTGCACTGGTAAAACATATGTCCGAACGAGTGCAATTTATCTTTATTACGCATAATAAAACCACAATGGAATTGGCAGATAATTTAATTGGTGTGACCATGCGCGAACCTGGCGTTTCACGTACTGTAGCGGTTGATGTTGATGAGGCGACACGTATGGCAAATGAATAGTAAAGACCTAATTCATTATCCAATACAGACTAATTCACTCACCCCTAATCCTGCTATTTTCTTCACCTCAATCTGCACAGGGATACGTTCTTTTAGCGCCTCAATATGACTAATCACACCAATCATTTTGCCGCTAGCATTGAGATTATCCAATGCATCTAATGCAATTTCCATTGTTTCAGTATCCAGCGTACCAAAACCTTCATCCAGAAATAAGGAATCAATACTGGTTTTATGACTCACCAAGTCAGAGAGCGCTAAAGCAAGTGCGAGACTCACTAAAAAGCTTTCTCCCCCTGATAGCGTCGTAGTGTCACGTTGACTATCTGCCTGCCATGTATCAATCACTTGCAACTCCAATGCATCCCCTTTTTTACGTGCTAATTGATAGCGCCCATGCAAACGACTTAACTGCTCATTAGAAAGATGGACTAGATGATCCAGCGTTAAACCCTGTGCAAATTTACGAAACTTTGCGCCATCTGCCGAGCCGATTAAACCATTTAGATAAGCCCAGTCATTATATTGCTGACGGTATTTATCAATTTCATCTAATAATTTTTGCTGTGATTTACGCCGTTTTTCATTACTTTCTAATGCTTGTTGAATACCCCCTTGTTGCGTATTTAACTCTTTAAGTGCTGTATCAAAATCAAGTATTTCTTGCTGCAATACCACTACACTTTCCTCTAACAAAGCCACGTCATCTGATATTTCCAGACCGTTAGGCTGTTGCGTTAAATGTTTTTCCAATTGCTCAGTAGTGTATTCAAATTTACTCTTAGCGTGTTGTTGCGCTTGTTCCAAGGCTTTCTTCAATGCTTCAAGTTGCTGTTTTTTATCTTTATCCAACAGTGCCGCTGTAAAATTATCTTGATGATCAAAAGGGCTTTTTTCTAATTGCTTCTGCCATTGTTGAGTACTTTTATCGGCTTGTTTTTTCTGTTGCTGTTGCTGTGAGCTTAGGGTTTCAGTGATTCCTGTTAGCTTCTGACTCTTTTTCTGCTGTGCTGCTAATAACACCTGTTGTTGTTTTAATTGATGATTTGCCAACTCTGTTGATTGCAATACGGCATCTCTTATTATTTCGGCTGATTGTTCACCAAATTCTTGCTGGCGCTGTGCTGTTTTTTGCTGATGATCTTTTTCTACCCCCAGCAACTGTTGTTGCTGATCTTTTAGCTGCTGATTTAGGCTATCTCGTGTTTGTTGATTATTGTGTTGCTGTGAGCCAATTTTTTGAGACAATTCTGTTGCTTTCGATAATAATTGACTCTGTTTTTGATAATCTTCCCAGCCTTTTTTCCATTGTGATAAAGCTTTCTCCTCTTGCTGATGCTCAGGCAAACTAAAATCAAATGCGGTTAGTTGTTCACCAAATTCTTGCTCTAATTTACTAAGATCTGCTTGCAACCGTCCTGTTTCTTTTTCCAAGCTAGAAAATAGTTGTTGTGCTGATTGCTGCTCTTTCTCCTGTATTGCTAAGGCATGCATCTGATTAGAATACGCTTGTTGTGACTCCCGCCTATTTTTGTCCAAACTTTGCAATGATTTTTCCGCCTGTGAATAATCCTTGAGTTGAATTTTAAGCTGCTGCTCCGCGACTTGAGCCTGTTGTAAATAATCGGTCAATGCTTTCTGATTCGTCAATTCTAATGAAAGTTCAAGACCAGCCGTTAACCCTTGCCAATCCTGTGCACACTGTTGCTTTTTTTGAGTTATATCCGCACACATTTTATTCGCATTTTTTAAATCTGCCTCAATTGCTGCCAACATAGCGCCTTGCAGTTTGCCTTGTTCAGAAAGCTGTTCAACGTGCTGTTTTTTAGTATTAAGACGCAGTTTAGTTACTGAAACTTCCAACTGCTGATATTCACTAATGGCAGGATGCTGATGCGATCCACACAGTGGACAGGCTTCATCCTGTTGCAAGCGATCACGGTAATCACTTAATTCTGCAATGTGCTGTTCCTGTTCCAATAATTTCTCTAAATCTTTTACCTGCTGATGCGTATTTTTATACTCCAACCGTAATGTGGCAAGACATTTATTTTCTGCTACTTGTTCTATTTTCTTTGATTCAATCAATCGTTGCTGTGTTTGTTGTTGCTGAGTAAATTCTAGGTTTTTTTCAAAACACGTTTCAAGACGTAGTTGCTGCGTTTTTTTCGTTTGAAATTGCTCTAATTGCTGCGCTAATTCCTCTGCATTCACCTTACCAAATTGCTGCTTAAAACTATCCTCAGCCTGATTAAAATCAGCTGCTGCCTGTTCTGCAACCACTATGGTCTGTTTTAAGGTATCTTTAGCCAACTGAATAGAATCAGTCTGTTGTAATACTTTATCCTCAGCTACGCACATTTTTTTATTGATCAGGGCTAAGTTAGAGTAATAACCACTGCGCTGTATCAGCCTCTCCGCCCATAATGGTAACTGCTCACCTAGGTTTTGATAATTTGAATACTTATCCAAATAGTTAGCAGCCTGCAATATTTGTTGCTCAAGCGCTGCACTCTCCTTTTCTAAGCAATTACTTTCAGATTGCGCCGCTTTCTGATCTTTTTCCCCTTGCTGTTTTTGTTGCTTAATCTGCACTAATTGCTGGCTTAGATCAGCAATATCCTTATCCAACGGATTCAAAATGTCTGCAATGGCACGCTCTTGTTCCTGCTGCTGCAACTGTGCTTGATGATGAGACTCTTGCGCTTTTTTTTGCTCAGTTTCACAGACCTTTTTTTGCTTATCAATAGACACTAGCGTCTGCTGATGTTGCTCCAATTGTTGCGAAGTATTTTTCCACAACTGTTGCGCTTCCATCTGCCTATCAAAATAAGGGTGCAATTTTTCCGCTGGAATATTAAGCGTTAAATAAGCCAATGCATCCTGCTGATCAAGCAACGCCTCATTCGCGGTAGTCAATGCATTAGCAAGTTGTTGTTTCTCTTTTTCTATTTGCAATAACTGTTGTTGCCATTGAAACTGCCCTGCGACCCGATCTCGCATTGTTTGCTGCTGTTTAGAGGTGACACGTAACGCGAACAACTGCGTGCTTAATTGCTCCAGCTCCTCTTTTTCTAATAAATCAGCGCCCTCTGAACGAGCAGTTAAACGTCCCAGCTCAACTTTTGATTCACGAAAATGTGCATAAACCTGCATTGAAATTTGCCCATAAATTTCTGTCCCTGTTAACTCCTCCAATAACTCAGCACGTTCATTTGATTTCGCATTTAAAAATGCAGCAAAACCACCCTGAGCCAACAGTATTGATTTGGTGAAACGTGCAAAATTTAATCCTGTAATTTGGCTAATCTGCTGATCCTTATCACGAATTTTCTCCGCTATAATTTTGCCATCCAACGTACTCAACTCCACCTGTGGGGCTTGTAAACGACCATCAGGCTTATTACGCGCCCGCCGCTGACTCCAAAAAGCACGATAACCTTTACCCTTAACCTCAAACTCCACCTCCGCCAAACATTCAGCAGTATGACGTGTCATTAATTGATTTTGGCTAGGGGATAAATTAATACGTGGCGTTTGATGATAAAGCGCAACGCAAATAGCATCGAGAATAGTCGTTTTACCCGCGCCAGTAGCGCCTGTTATGACAAAGAGTCCATTATTTTCAAAGCGACTATCCGTGAAATCTATTTTCCACTCACCGCGCAGGGAATTAATGTTTTTAAAACGTAGGGTTAGGATTTTCATTATTAACTATCTTAATCAGGGGGAATAGTTTTAGCTAAAAATATGAAATTAGTATTTTCGGTAGTGGGTCATTTCTGTGAAACTATAATAATTCAAAGCAGAAAAAACATGTAGATCATTGAATTAATATTTATTTCTCAGCTGTTCTTTTTTAAAATCACAGATCTGACCCACTACCCAATTTTCAACCGTCGAATTTTACTGGGGTATAACAACAATTCTACGATTTCTTATTTTATACCTTGGAAAGAATAGAATTGAAAATTTAGCAATGCTGGTGAAATCAGTGATTACTTATTTTGAATGAGTAGACTTACTTTGATGATTGCTATTCCCAGAACGAGGTTTTTTATTAAATTTTTGATTGCGATTATTATGCCTTTTCTGATTTCCACCTGCCTTTTTACCTGTAAATTGCGGCTTCTTTCCTCGATGTTGTGGCGAGCGACGTTCTCCTTTAATTGGCTTTTTTAGCTCTGCTAGCAACTCGGATGAAACCGTTGCCATTGGAATTTGCATTTCAATTAGTTCTTCAATGGGAGATAGGTAAAATGCGGTGTCTTCACAAGCAAAACTATGCGCTTCTCCTGATGCACCTGCGCGTGCTGTGCGCCCTATTCTGTGTACATAATCTTCTTCAACTTGGGGTAGATCAAAATTAAACACATGCGAGACATCATCAATATGCAAACCACGTGCGGCGACATC
>JAGLBQ010000045.1 GCA_023146675.1 Cocleimonas sp.
TTAATATCATTACCACGACAATAATCATCAATCATTTCAGCATTGCGTTTGGTATTGACAAAGACGATTGAGCGAAAGGGTTGTAGTGTATGAATCAAACCAATTAATAATGGAATTTTTTCATCATTTGCAGGGTAATAAACCCATTGCTCAATTTTTTTAGTATTAACTGCCTGTGCTTTTATTTCCACTTTCTCAGGACTGTTCATATGCTCATAAGCAAGCTCTAGCACACGATGCGACAAGGTGGCTGAAAAAAGCATATTTAAGCGTTTATCGGGGCTGGGCAAGCGGCGCAGTAAAAAACGAATATCATTGATAAAACCAAGATCAAACATGCGATCTGCTTCGTCAAGAATAAGCCCTTGGCAGTGTTTTAGATTAAAAACACGCTGCTTCCAATAATCAATAATTCGCCCTGGTGTACCAATTAGAATATCAGTGCCACTTTCAATCTTTCTTTTTTGCTTATCAAACCCAGTACCACCATAGGCAAGGGAGCACCGTAGACCTGTATCTTTAGCCAGCAATTCCGCATCTTTGGCAATTTGTATCGCCAACTCTCGCGTGGGTGCCAGGATTAAACAGCGCACATCCGTTGGTTTTTTATTTTCTAGTGGATTATTGAGTAAGTGTTGAAACATGCCAAGCAAAAAAGCAGCGGTCTTGCCTGTGCCTGTTTGCGCTTGTCCTGCTACATCTTTTCCTTGCAGGGTGAGCGGTAGCGTTTCAGCTTGAATGGGGGTGCAGTATTCAAAGCCAGCAGCTTCAACAGCAGATTGAATTTCAGGAAGTAGAGAAAAATCAGCGAACCTGATATCGCTTAAATGAGTAGTATCCATGCGCGGAGCTTAACATGATAAAACATAATTTTCTGCGCTAATCACACAACTAATGGGCGGAATACATCTTCTAGTTTTTATCCATTAAATCAAACCGTCTGGAATACATATTGTTTATATTTTATCTATAAACAGACTTAATCCCACGTTCTATTAATCTTTTTACACACCTGGATGACTTGCTATGAAAAAATCAAACATCATACTTAAGCTATTGTTAAGCCTAAGTTTTATTTTGCTGCTTGGCAATATTCAAGCAGCGCCCATTATCATTGATGGGGATTTATCAGACTGGTCTGAAAATGACCGTCTGGAAGTACCGCCTAGAGAGCCTGTTGCAGGTTTTGAGCTGTATGGACGTTATGAAAACAATAGCTATAAAATAGCGCTACATAGTCTTAACGGGACGATCGACACATCAACTACCTTCTGGCTCAATACAGATCAAGACTCAACCACAGGCTACTTGGTCTGGGGTTTTGCAGGGGGTGCGGAATATAATATTAATATTGCGGCTGACGGAAAACCTTATCTCTATACCGGCGCAGATGGTGAAACGCTGGTTTCAGGTCCACTGCTATACAGTAATATCCCTGATGGAGCATCAGGTTCTGTTATTGAAATAGAGCTTCCAGAATCATTAATAGGTTCGCCTTCTAGTGAAGGTATTAATATGTTGGCTGATGTTAATAACACTAACTTCTTGCCAAGTAGTTACTGGCCGCACAATAATAATTATATCCTCCTTAAAAATCCTTCAGCCAACTCTGGCAATATACAAATAGATGGCAATAAATCTGATTGGAATAATGAGGATCGATTGGATTTGGGGGCGCACCATTCTGTCAATGATGCAGAGTTATACGGTCGCTATGAAGAGGGCAAATATAAAATTCTATTACATCATTTTACTGAAATAATTGGTCAGAATACTACTATTTGGTTAAATACAGATCAGAACACCTCAACAGGTCATCAAATATGGGGCTTTGCAGCGGGTGCTGAATATAACATCAATATTCATTCTGATGGAAAACCTTATCTTTATACCGATGATGCGAGTCAAACGTATGTAACAGGTCCGTTAACCTATGTAAAAGTAAGTGATGGTAATGGTGGGTCAATACTGGAATTAGAAGTGCCAGAAGGATTAATTAATACGCCCACTGCTGAAGGTATTAATCTTCTTTTAGATGTGAATAACAGCATTTTTATGCCGCGATCTTATTCTCCTAATAGTAATAACTACATCCTTCCTCGCTTTCCTAATAGAGCGCCTATTGGCATCGTTTATTCAAAAACAACCGAAGCGCATTTCTTTAATAAGAAAGCCTATGCACAATTATTTATGAGTGTGCAGGCGCAAGCGATGATGGCAGGTCTTCCATTTGATTTGCTTAATGAAGATGATTTACTAGACATTACTAAAATAAAGAACTACAAAACACTGGTTTTTCCTTCTTTTTCCAATGTTAAAACATCTCAGCTAACGGCGATTGAACAAACACTGAATACTGCGGTTAATCAACATAATATCGGCATTATTACGGCTGGAAACTTCCTTACAAATGATGAAACTGGGGCAGCTCTAGCGGGTGACTCCTATTCACGCATGAAATCATTTATGGGCGTAACGCGTACTACTGGCGCAGGTCCTATTGATAGTGAATATACGATTAGCAATATAGATCATCCCGTCACTAATGGTGAATATACCTTGGGTGAAGTGATTAAAAACTATGATGGTATCTGGACTGATTATTTTTCTCCGACTGGAAGCTATAATACGGCAACTGTTGCCACTCAGGTCGTTGCTGGAGAGACGCATAATGCCTTAATTACGATTGATCATGGTGGACGACACGCTCACTTTGCAACCGTTGCGCATATGACTGACGTTAATCTACTCTGGTCAACCATGCAATGGAGTGTCTTTGGTGATAAAGCCCCTGCCTCATTACAAATGAGTCGCCATAAAGCTATTTTTGTATCACGTAATGATATGGATCAGAGTATGTTCAGTGATGAAGTTGCTAATGTAAATGGTCAGTTATTAACGATTTTGCAAACATGGAAGAATAATTATGACTTCGTTGGCTCTTACTATATTAATGTAGGTAATAATCCTGCGAACCAGGAGGAAACGAACTGGAGTTATTCAGGACCACTCTATCAAAGCTATATGGCGCTAGGTAATGAAATGGGTACACATTCCTATACGCATCCTCATGATACGAATCTACTCAGTGATGCACAGATTCGTTTTGAATTTGAGGATTCAGTCTCTGTTATTGAGCAAAATCTTGGTTTAACTAACCTTGGAGCGGCTGTTCCTGGTATGCCTGAGTTATTACATGCTTCTACTGAGATTATTAAGTATGTAGACTATCTATCAGGTGGCTACTCTGCCGTTGGTGCAGGTTATACCAATGCGATGGGATTCCTTGATCCTTCTTATAGCAAAGTGTATCTAAGTCCTAATATGTCATTTGACTTTACATTAGTTGGCTTCCAGAACTTAACTGCGGCACAGGCAAAGCAAGTTTGGTTTAATGAGTTTGATGCGTTGGTTGCACATAATAATCAGGCACTTATCCATTGGCCTTGGCATGATTATGGTCCAAATGATACCGATAACTCAGGCTATACCTTTGATATGTTTGACGCATTAATCAGTAAAGCTCATCAATTTGGATCTGAGTTTATCACAGGCAAAGATTTTGCAGACAGAATCAAAACCTTTGGAAATTCGGGTATTTCAATATCAAAACAAGGAGATACTATTATCGGCAAAGTTAGTGCGAATAATAGCGGACAGTTTGCACTGAAAGTTGCTAAGGGTAGCTCCATTAAATCGGTCGATAATTGGTATGCCTATGATGATAAGAATGTATTTCTTGATAGTGATGGTGGCAATTACACCATTCGTTTAGGAAGCAGCCCTGATGCTGTCACTCATATCTCTGCACTTCCTAGTCGTAGCAAGCTAATTGCAGCGAGTGGTGATGGAACTGATTTGCAATTTACGTTCAAAGGTAAAGGCAAGGTGAAAGTTGCCCTTAAATGTAATCCATCAAGTATCAATGTTAGCGGTGGAAGCAGTAGTTATACCACTGCGGGCGCTTCTGCAATCAATATCAACTTTACTAATAATATTCAACATGCAGAAACAGTGGTGGATATAAGTTGTAATTAACATTGCTATAGACACTTCCATTGCGGGGTGTCAGTCGTCATATGCATAATAATGCGCATGACGATAGCTTACCTTACAACACTAAAAACAAAGGTCAGGCAGAAGGAAACTTTCTGTCTGACCTTTTTTATTGCCTAATATATAATCTCCTATCTGCCCCCTCCTCCCTTTTGTCTATAATTTAATCACAATATTTCATAGAAAAAGTATATTCATTCCACCCCCAAACAAAAACGTAGGAATGACCCAATGATAACTAAAAATAATCTAATTCCCCTTATTTCCAGTGCTGTTTTATTCTCTTTCTTAAGCGCGTGTGGTGGCGGATCTAGCTCCACTGAAACACCCGCAGCTACAAATAATCCACAGCCTCATAAACTGGCTGACACCCATATGCATAAAATGCATAAACTAGCACGTGATACGGATTCTAGACTGACAGTCTTATCTACTGATGACAGTATAACTATCACCTATACCGCAGAGTCTATTTCTAGCGAAAAAAATTACCAATTTTTTATCCATGCAGATAATGACACCTCAGCAGGAATTCAACAGCCATTCGCATGGGATAAATTAGGTGCAGAATACCTTGTCGAAAATGGCACACTGCATAAATCAAAGACCAGTGATACCACATGGGACTGGCAAATAATCAGCTCAGACCTAGCCTATACCATCACTGACACAACCATTTCTCTCACCATTAACAAATCATTATTAGACAATCTAACAGCAGAAATTTTTATTGGTGTTATGGAAAGAAATAGCCGCTGGAATGTTGATAGTTTTTATCCAGAATCAAGCACCATTGCATCCTTTAATATAGGCGATGGAACTAATGACAATGAAGTACCCGAGCTAACACTAAATGGTGCGGAGGTAATGCTAATCAACAAATCGACAGTGCAACAGCCCATCCAGTTTTATGACCCAGAAGCCATTGCACACGACAATATAGATGGTGATATTAGCAACAAAATAACGGTTACTTCTGATCTTGATATAAACAAGGCTGGTACTTATAAAATAACCTACAATGTCATTGACCTTGCTGGAAATAGCGCATCAAAATCAAGAGCCGTTACAGTTGTTGATGGTATTAGTACAGACATGCCAATTGATGGCAGCAATATCAAATGGATACCTCTACGCAATATGCTGGAAGGACACCCTTCTTCATCTAGCCCAATGAAGGTTACGGACACGCCAACCCATCTGCACTTTATTATTGAACAAGAAAACATGGGTGAAAATACCCAAATATTTATCGATACTGATAATGATGCCTCAACAGGAATGCAGTTTTTTGGCGGAGACTGGGGGAATGCAGGTGTTGACTATATGATTGAAAATCGCGAACTTTTCAAATCAAGAAATGCTGATTTTTGGTCTTGGGACACGAATATTGCTCCCATTACTTATCTTAGAAAAGGCAATGTCATTGAATTCTCTATTCGTAAAAGTGATCTACATAATCTAGGCGATAAGATCAATGTTGGTCTTGTAAACCGTGATGCTAACTGGAATATTATTGGCGATACATTCCCTAAAAATAGTCTGGCAGGATACACATTACAAGCCACTCGAGTGGTTCAACTTCCTGAAGAAGTGCGTGCAGCACTGTGTGACACTCCTAATCAGCTTCAGAAAACTTCCTTAGTATCCTTTAAGGATGGTATTGAGATAAATGGCAAGCGTTATTTTTCAGAACTAGTCAATGATGTTGATGGGGTAACAAATGATGAATACCGTCTAAAAGCTGAGAATCTAGCGACTGGCGAGATTGAGGAAATTGAAAGTTTTTATTCTCATCACCCACTTCTTGACTCAACATCAGGTGCTATTTACCTAACGGGGTGGCTTACCCCTGCTCCTTCTGTACGTCTTAGCAGACCTGTCTACCGTCTAGCTGAAAATAATCAGCTTATTCCCATCACATTCCATAGAAAACGCACCTCATTAGCAGGTCTTGCTTATGTTCCTATTACAACAGGCGCCTCCCATTACGGAGAATCCGTTGATTTTAACACGAGAGGAACACATAGAGGTACTAAAAAGCTAAATCTGCATTCACATGAAGATAGCTTGAAGGATGGAGTCATTACACGGGTTAGATATATTGGTCCTGTCAATAGCGCATCCATTGCAAATACACAAGTAGAGCGCTTACAAACTTACTACCATAATGGAGACTACTATTATGCCTTCACTCCAGGACAGTTATATGATGGTGCTAAATACACACATATTGGAGAAAGAATTATCAAAAAATCTACAATAGGAATTTATAATACGGATATCGGATCTGTTTCTTATTGCAAATAACAGGAAAACAAAAAAAACTATCCATCAAGGGCGTACACTCTTCAACATTCTGGAGAGGTACGCCTTTTTTCTTATTTTGATGATCTATTATTCAGAGAAAAAAGATAAATAAACCCAACACTGTAATGGAGCTGCAAATGAAAACTAAACCCCTCCTCCACCTAATAATAACCAGCTTAATCCTTCTATTTCTCACAAATATATCCAATGCAGAAGCGCGTGGACCTATGGTAGGCATAGATTCCAGCTCTAAATATTTGATTTATTATGGTGGTAACTTCACACAACAAAATATCGACCTAATGAAAACCTTCGATGTCGTGGTCTTACATCCCAGTAGCACGGGCGTCACTCCGAGCGTTATTAAAGAGTTACAAGATGCGGGCGTTTCCTATGTGCTGGGTTATATCAGTATTGGTGAAGATGCCCCTAGAGCAGGAGAATTGCCCATTTTACACCAAGGCAAGGGACCTGTTTATAAAGATGAAATCACTCAAGAATTAGTATTTCAAAATCAGGGGGTTGCTTCCTTCTATCTCGATTCTAGTTATGACGCTAATTTAGCGCATTATGTCCATGATGCAGTACCCGATACGAATGGTACGTTTGGTGGCTATTTTATCTACCCAAACAGTGATTGGCACTGGGTATTAAATGAGATGCGTATTGGGGGTAGCCCACAAATTTTCACCCAACGTAAATATATTGCAGGATTAAAGCAAATAGCAGGGCAACGTGACTCTAACAATCTTACTAGCAAATTTGCTAATTTTGGTTTTGATGGTTTTTTCCTTGATACCATTGACACTGCTGGCCCTTATACGGCTGAGGGCTGGTATCCTTGGGTTGCAGAAGCAATGCAGAAAACGGTTAAATTTATTAGTGACTCTTACCCGAATAAAACAATTTTAGCAAATCGTGGTAGCTTCTACTATCAAGCAGGATTACACAATACAACGTACAATATCAGACCCATTGATTTCAGCATCCGCCCTTATATAAATGCAATGTTATTTGAAAGCTATATGCTAGACAGTGCCGCATCACATACAGGAGTAAGCCCTTACTTTCTGGAGAATCATAAAACAGTCGCCCCAAAACTAATGACAGAAGCAAACCGTCCTGATGGTTTTACTGTTACTAATATGGACTATATGATGAATCGCTCATCAGAATTATATGATCAACTCTTCACAACAGTCGTGAAAGAACAAGGCTGGGTAAGCTATTTAAGCTTAACTGGATATATTGATACCATTGATCTTCTTTTTCCTCAGAAGCTTGATAATCAGACGTTAATGACAGATACCACTCCACCACAATGGATGCACACAGGAGAGTCTTTTTATGAAAATAAACCACCAAGAGTCGGTGTACAAAAACTTATAAAAGGTGCAAATGCAGGTGAACTAGTCGTATTTTGGGACAGTGCCAAAGATCAATCATGGCCGATTAAATACAATATTAGTATCGCAACACAAGAGGATTTTTCTGATCAGGTTAAACACAATCATATTGCCTTTGAAAAAAATACACCGTGGAATAATAACCCTGTTGCCAATGTCGCCAATAAATTCACACTAACGGGACTATCAGAAACAATCTATTATGTTCGCGTTACAGCAGAAGACAGCAGCATTAATAATCTGGAAGAAAATAATACCGTTACACGTTCAATCAATCTTGCTCCTGCAATATCAAATCCGATCACACAAAGCCCTGCTATTAATGGCAATCTGGATGAATGGCAAAATCTGCAACCCTTTGGCACCGATAACAAAGATATGAGCAGTGCAAGCGCTCTGGATTGGCAGAAAGCATGGATGGCACACGACAACAGTACGCTTTATCTCGCCTATCAATACCATAACCCTATCACGATGACGTGGGGGCATATTGCCTATTTAGATACCGATAGCAATAAGACAACAGGCTATAAAGGCGCGGCTAATACCATGCCGATTGGCGTTGAGTACATGATACAAGGTTACCGTTTATGGAAATACACAGGCAGTGGCAATAACTGGTCATGGCAATTTATATCAGAAATTGGTCGAGGTTGGAGTACGCTAGGCAGTGAAATGTACCTTTCACGCGTATCGCTTGGGAACCCTGATAAAATTGATCTTTATTATGAAGCGAACAATAATCCGTTAGGGCTAACAAGTATCGATTTGTTTCCCAACAACGCTAGTTCAGGCGCATATTTTAGTTATTCATTAACAACAAACTAACCGCTCTATTTTTATATTTCCTCGCTTGTTCTTGCGGGGAAATATAAAAGCAAAGGCATATCAATCAACATTAATACGCTAATAATAGAGTGGTTCTAAACCTTGTTGATTCCTATCACCCTTTTCTATCACAGCAGACTGCACCTGATAGCTCTCAACTGCCTGCCATAACTTCCACCCTTGCCAATTGCCTTTTTCTTTTGCATACAATACATGATTAAGTTGCTCAATTTGCTGCTGTAATACGGTATTAGCTGATGCCGAGAATGCTGTGGGTGATTTACCGATACTTTGCATCCATTGCTGTAAACGTTGCTGAGCTTCAGGCGCATTGTTATTACTACATGCTTGCTCTAGAAGAGTTAATATCTGTTGTTTATTTACTAGGGTGTGTTTTTCTGATGAAATATTAGTATGCTTCTTTTCTTTCCCACGCAGAAACAACATTGCTAATAGAGTAACAAGCAAACCCCCTACTAAGGCGATGATAATCATCAAAGTATTTGATAAAAATGGTTTTTCTTTCTCTAAAACTTCGTCTTTAATCAATGCTTTATCAAGCTCAGGCTTACTTATTGCCTTTTGTGTTCCAATGGGTATAGGTGCTCCTGATATTGTTAATTTTATCGCATCTAGTGTCGCTATTTCCTGTTTATTTGTTTTGCTATTCCACCACGGAATACTAAGCGCAGGTATTTCAAACTCTCCCCCCCCTGTTGATACCAATATAATCTGCTTATTCATTGTTCCTATGATGCCATCCAAATTACGCTCATTAGTTAAGGTGGGTTTTTCAGGATACAATTTAATACCAGCAGAGGATTGTAGATTGATTTCTGGCAACTGCTCCGCACGTAACCCATCAGCAATCGCCGCTAAAATAACGGATACAGGCTTACCTGCTTCAATCTGATCAGGAGGGGTTGGCCAATTTAGATGCAATGAAAAATTCTTAGCGACAATCCAATGCTTGCCCGTAAATTCTGTTGCACGTGGTTTTATCTCAATACTCACTTCATTGGAACGTACCCGCACTCGCTTTGCTCTGGAGCTAAAGCTAAAGCTATTATTTGGTAGACGTTGACTTGAACGGCGCATCGTTCCACTAAATAGACTTGGTGCAAACTCTAGTTTGCCACTTTCTTGTGGAATGATAGCAAAACGACGTGTCAACATGAGGTAATCACGTCCATTGCGTTTCACCTTGCGCACAGGGTTATTGCCCAGAGATTCTATTTCAGCACGACCACTTTTTAGACGGGGACGCGTCAAGGTTGAGTCACTTCTAAATGACCGTGCGTATAATAAACGTTGGATATAGATAAACTGACCTTGTACATAGGCAGATTTTTGCTCTACCTCTGCTTCAACCATAACATCCTGATTACCATTACTCTGTGTTGCATCTTTCTTAACGATAATTTCTCGCGCTTTAGTTGCATCATTACCCACAGTAATAACAGGAATCATAATTTTTCCTGCGCGCTTAGCAACTAAGGTATAGGTCCAAACGGTAGCTTGCGCCATAGTACCGTTGATGATACGCAGACTGCTTTGCTTATAAGTATCTAGAATTTCAAAATCTTGTTGTAACGAGCCAATGTCAATCTTGCCTGAGGCGGCGCTATTGCTGGATATTGATAACTCGAAAGCTTCATCGATGCTTAGCTCAGCACGGTCTATGCTTAGACTTAGGTCAGCCGCTGATATGAGCGGAAAGCATAATAAGAAAAGAAAAAAGAAAAAAGTAACGATCTCTCGCAAAGATGCCAAGCCCCCTAAGAAAAGAGTCATGATTTTATCTAGAAATACATGTTCCGAGACGTCATCGGATCGACTATAAGAATATTTTATTCGAGTTAAGGGATTAATAATCACCATGGTTGTTGCTCCCCCCTGCCTCTAGCATCACTTCTACGCTGATATTGATACATAAACTTCCTACGCCATAATCCAGCGGAATCATCAGGAATTTTGCGCAACCACTGATCCGTACGTTGATTTTTCTCACGTAGCTTTTGCACTTCTTCTTTGCTTTTTTTCTCTGCCTTTTTTTGTTTCTTTTTTTCTTCTGATTCATTGCCTTGACGACCACGTTGCTTAGGATCTTTTACACCCTCTGCATCGTCCTTTTTCTCTTTTTCTGATTTAGACTTTTTATCGTTCTGATCTTGCTCTTTATCGTCTTTCTTTTCTTTGTCCTCAGCATCTTTATCATTTTGTTCTGATTGCTCATTATTTTGATCAGATTCTTCACCCTTCTTATTGTTCTTCTGATTTTTATCTTTATTTTTTTGTTTGGATTGATCCTGTTTATCATCTTGCTTATTATTTTTATCCTCTTTATTTTTCTGCTGCTCTTTTTGTTGCTGTTTTTTCAAATGCTCCACTAACGCTTTATTATCTTTCGCATCTTGCAACTCTTTATTTTTAGTTAAAGCCTTATCATAAGCTGCAATAGCCTTATCGTAACTGCCCTGCTGCGCCAGTGCATTACCACGATTATAATCTGCGTCAGCACTATTAAATTGCGAATAAAGTTTATCTGCTTTTTTATAATCCTTATTACGATACGCCGCTGCTGCTTGCCAATCAGGACGTTTAAATAATTTTTCGGCCTTATCCGTCTGTTTGTTTTCTAATGCTATTTCTCCACGTTGATTATTATTTTTCCATAATGCATCCCATTCATACGCATGGGCAGTTTGTGGCTGAGGAATGATGACAAAAGCCAGCACAAGCGAAAATAAAACACCACGGCGAAATAGCAATAAAAAAAATGGAATCAACAATAAGCTTAAATATATTCCCATATTATTCCAGTATTCAACTTCCCTATCTTTTTTCTCCACAATACCGCCATTCAGCTTATCGCGTTCTTTTAAAGAAAACTTCTTATTAAAAAACTGAATATCATTATCTGCTAACTCCGATGTTTTATAGCTGCCTCCGCCTGCTTCTACTACTTGTTGCAAGTGCGCTTCATTTAATGATGCAATAACAGGCTGCCCATTGGAATCAGTATAAACACGCCCAGCTGACAATGGAATAGGTCCTCCTTTTTTTGTACCAATACCTAAAATTGAGACATGATAGCCTTGCTGTTTAGCCTTCTTTGCGCTTGCAATGGCTTTATCCAACTCTGCCAACCCATCTGTCATTAACAAAATATTGCCTTTTTTAAAGCCACCTTGTTTTAATAATTTACTGGCTTCATCAATCGCAAGATAAACACGACTACCTTGGGCAGGCATAATGCCAGGTCCTAAATGAACAACTTGCTCAGCAATATTTTTGGTATCGTCCGTCAGCGGTGAAACGGGAAAAGCAGC
>JAGLBQ010000046.1 GCA_023146675.1 Cocleimonas sp.
GCCACAAATTTAGTTGCCGTTAATCGATCAACCCATTGATTCCCTACACGATAATCTTGCTCACGCATACTGCCTGAGAGATCAATTGCCAGCATAATATTACGCCCTTTTACGGGAAGGCTAATGGACTCACCGACCATCACAGGGCGAGCTACTGCGGTGACTAATGCCAACCATGCGATAATGCTTAATAGCATTATCAACCATGAAAAGTTATTGGCACGACTGGTTGCTGGTGCATCATTAAAATCGCGCAAGAAGGGAACTTGTAATGCTTGTTCACGCACTTGCCTTACTGGCTTTACGAGTATGCGTAACAGTATGGGTAGTGGGATTAGGAGGAATAACCATGACCATTCAAATACAAACATAGTTTCTCCCTGTCGTGCCTCTGTGTATTTTCCTCGACGAATGTTGTGCTTTTGCAGGATATTTTTTGATATATTTAAACCGCATATTGACTACACCTTCTCCGATGCACTAAATAACTGCTTTTTCAACCAATCATCCATAAGCCCTAATAATGCCTTACGATTATAGTCAACATCAGGACGATAAGGCTGTTCTGCCAATGCACGCCCTACGCCTTTGGTGAAGGCTTTGGTTGAACCTTTTTTATTTAAAAAGCGCAACCAGTCATCGCCGGCAAGATTTGCTATTGCATCACGTCCATATAAAGAAATAGCGGTACGGCGTAATAGCTCTGATAATTCCATAATCAATACGTTTGGCGTGAGTGATTGCTGTTGCAACTGATGGAATATTTGCAGTGATTGATCAATAATAATTTCCTGTGGTGTTTTACGTTGACTGCGGATATAGATATAAATACCCAATGCGATCATCAAGAAAAACAATGCCAATAAAATCCACCAGCCAAATGCTAATGGCCACCATGAAACGGCATTAGGCAGGTGAATATCTTTTAGATTAGCCAGTGCATCGGTAGGTGCTGTATTGGCAGCGGCTATTATACTCATGGTGCACCTCTGATCAACTTCATCATACGCTGGTTATCATCATCACTGGTGCTGATATTCACTAAGGTTGCCTTGGTTCTATTGGCTAATTGAATGAGTTGTTTGCTGAGTTGCTGATTAAGCTCTTTATGCTGAGATCGCACTTTTTTATTCGCAAAATTAAGACGTAAAAAACGTTGTCCATTGCTGAGTGAAAAGCGTTGTTTTTTCATTTTCTGCGACTCAGGCAACTGTTTTTCAAAGGGATCACTAATGCGAACAAGGGTAATGGCGGCATGGCGGCTAACGGATAAAAGCTGTTTTTCTGCCTCATTATCCAAGCCACGGAAATCGCTAATAATATAAACCTGTGAACCAGGCGAGGCAACACGACGTAAACGCTTCCAAGATTGCGCTAATGACTCGCTTGAATGCTTACTAAACCGACCTGCTTGATGAAATAATGCTTGAGAATAATCAGCTAAATGTTGTAATAATTGTAATATTTTTGCTTTACTGCGCGCAGGACGCACTTCAATATGCGCATCACTACCAACAATCATGCCCCCTGCTCTATCCCCATCTAACCAGCTTTTCCAAATGAGTAAACTGGCAATTTCTGTTGCCATGACCGATTTAAATCGGCCTCGTGTACCAAAAAACATGGCTGGACGCAGATCTGTCCAGATTAAAATCGGACGTTCACGTTCTTCTTGGAATACTTTGGTGTGTGGAAGCCCTGTACGCGCAGTGACTTTCCAATCCATTGCGCGAATATCATCCCCTGGCATATAAGCGCGTGATTCAGCAAAGTCCATGCCTCGTCCTTTGTACACGGATAAATGCTGTCCAGCCTGAGGCGCACGAATTTTCTGCTTACCACGCTGTAACACACTGGCACTACTTTGCTGGCGCAATAAAGAATTTATTGAGCTTTGGATTAGCCCATCGCCTTTGAGTGGCGACTGAATGGCTTGTTTGGTTTTAACATCTCCTTGTATCACTACGGAACAGCCACCAGTGAAAGCAACTTATCGATGACCTTATTGGAGGTATAACCCTGCGCCTCAGCTTCAAAGGTAAGTAAGATACGATGACGTAAGACACAGTGTGCTATTTCTTGCACATCATCAGGGCCTACATAATCTTTACCCATTAACCATGCATGAGCACGAGCGCAACGGTCAAGCGCCAAGGTTGCACGAGGACTTCCTCCATAGGCAATCACACCCTGCAACTCATCACCATAGGCATCAGGATTACGCGATGCCATCACTAATTGTAGAATATATTGCTCTACGTTATCCGCCATATAGAGTTGCATTACGTCTTGGCGTGCGGCTAGAATTTCCGCTACCGTAATCACCGTTTGCTGCGCTTCTTCTTGATGCTGAATATGTTGCAATGCTTCTGCGCGGTTTAAACGCAATATTTTTTGCTCCGCCTCTAAATCAGGATAACCGACAATAACATGCATTAAGAAGCGGTCTAATTGTGCCTCAGGTAAATGATAGGTTCCTTCTTGCTCAATTGGATTTTGCGTTGCCATGACCATAAACGGTTCTGGCAATTTATGCGTCGTTCCTGCAACAGTAATTTGATGCTCCGCCATCGCTTCTAACAAAGCAGACTGTACTTTAGCGGGCGCACGATTGATTTCATCGGCAAGGATCAAGTTATGAAAGAGGGGGCCTTTTTGAAACTGGAAGCTGCCCTCTTGAGGTTGGAATATTTCTGTACCCGTAATATCCGCAGGTAGCAAATCAGGGGTGAATTGAATGCGATGAAAATCCCCTTCAACCGCTTC
>JAGLBQ010000047.1 GCA_023146675.1 Cocleimonas sp.
CTTGCTGCAACTGAAATTTCTAAGGCATAAGGAGAGGAGATTAATCATGTTTAAACACGAAAGTATTGAAACGAATACAGGTCTGCTTATAGTCCTAACGCTGGTGGCAATTGGTATCGGTGGTTTAGTTGAAATTGTTCCTCTTTTTTATATTAATGGAACGGTTGAAGATGTTAAAACTGCTGATGGTAAAGATGCGGTTAGACCTTACACGCCGTTAGAGATACGTGGACGTGATATTTATATCAAAGAAGGTTGTTATAACTGTCATTCACAGATGATTCGTCCTTTTAGAGATGAAGCACTGCGTTATGGTCACTATTCTCTATCCGCTGAATCTCAGTATGATCATCCATTTCAATGGGGATCTAAACGTACAGGTCCTGACTTGGCAAGAGTTGGTGGAAAGTATTCAAACGGTTGGCATGTTAAGCACTTGGTTAAACCAACAGCGGTAGTGCCTACATCGATTATGCCTAACTATCCTTGGTTGCTTGAAAATAAGCTTTCTTTTGGTGACATTAAAGAACGTATGATGGCTCTGAAACAAGTGGGTGTTCCTTATTCTTTTACGCAAGTTGAGTTTGATGCAAATGTTGAGAAGTTTGGTGAGAAAGTCGCTAAAACTCTTGATATCAATAAAGCAGATGAAAACTTAATGGCGCAAGCAAAGAAAATGAATACTGACGGTGATGCCGCTCGTATTACTGAAATGGAAGCACTTGTTGCTTATTTGCAAGTACTTGGCACGATGATTGACTTTAAGCAACATGATGAACATGAGTTTATTCAGTTCAGATAAAAATCAGGCTAGGTACGTTAATTAGGGCTGATAGTAAATTAGGAGGTCGAAATGCATGACTTTTTTATGTGGTTCACCGATCTTGGTAATAGCAAGATCGCAGCCCTATTAATATTCTTCCCAGTTTTTGTTGGTATCATTTTATATGTATATACTGATAAAAAACGCAGCAAAAGATTGGAATCGTATAAATATATTCCGTTTGATGATGATCAGGATGAGATTCCAAATAAGGAAAAGGTAAAAAAATAATGGCT
Source organism: Cocleimonas sp. (assembly GCA_023146675.1). Classification (GTDB taxonomy): domain Bacteria; phylum Pseudomonadota; class Gammaproteobacteria; order Thiotrichales; family Thiotrichaceae; genus JAGLBW01. Next base: position 1,060 of record JAGLBQ010000047.1, read on the forward strand.
GAAAGAGATCCGATTACAGGTGTAGAAACAACAGGACACGTTTGGGACGACACTTTGCAAGAGTTTAACAACCCACTTCCACGCTGGTGGCTATGGGCCTTTTATGGAACTGTTCTTTTTTCAATTGTGTACTGGACGATTTACCCCTCTTGGCCGATGGGGAAGTCATACTTAAAGGGTATTGGAAATACAATTACCTACACAACTGATGCGGGTGAAAAGGTAACGACTCACTGGAATACTCGTGCATTATTACGAGTAGAAATGGAAAGTGGCGCAGCTGCTATGGCGCAAAAGGCTCAGTTAAAAAAAGTGGCTGCAGCTAGTTATGCTGATATAGCTAAAGACACTGAAATGCAGGCGTTTGTACAATCATTCGGTAAAGGTATTTTTGGTGATTACTGTGCTGGCTGTCATCAGACAGGTGGTGTTGGTGTTATTGGTGAATATCCAAACCTTAGTGATGATGCATGGTTATGGGGTGGTGATGCTGTCGATATAGAAAACAGTATTAAAAATGGTCGTAATGGCACCATGCCTGCTCATAAAGGAACACTAGCAGACGCTGAAATTACAGATATCAGTCATTATGTTCTCAGTCTTTCAGGTGAATCAAAAGAAGTAGAGGCAGCGGCTAAAGGTAAAGCACTATTTGAAGGTAAGGGCGCTTGCTTTGCATGTCATACGAAAGAAGCTACGGGTATGAAGGCATTGGGTTCTGCGAATTTGACGGATCAGATTTGGACGGTTGCTGATGTTAAAGGTTTAGAATCTCCTGAAGATAAATTAGCGGCGGTTGAAGCGGTTATTGCTGACGGTATAAAACGTGAGATGCCTGCTTGGAAATCACGCCTTGATGATACTCAAATCAAAGTATTAACGGCTTATATTAGTTCATTTAGTGGCAAATAAGCGATAGTTCCTTATACCATTGATAATGATGGTATGTAAGGTTAAAAAAAGCACGAGCGGTTTTCTGTTCGTGCTTTTTTTTGGAGCTATCCATCTCTGCCTATACCATCATACCCCCTTTGGACTGGAGTCTATTGCGTTTTCTTAAGGAAAAAACAGGTAATAAAATCTACGATACAGTACATATAAAACACATGATAGGTAGTGAAAATTATGAAAGAAAGTCCAGTTCAATTTGTAGAATATAGTGAGGCAATACAGCCACGCTCCGTAAAAGGTCGCTACCGAAATCTGAAATCCTATGTATTAGTGCTAGGTTACGGCATCTTTTTCTTATTGCCTTGGTTACGCTGGGAGCGTGTTGTTGGTTCAGATCAGGCTATTATTTTTGATTTAGCCTCTTTGCGTTTTTATATTTTTGACTTTGTGGTGCATCCTCAAGATATATACTGGCTTTCAATTTTATTATTCTTTGCCGCCGTCTTTTTATTCTTTATTACGACATTGGCAGGACGTGTTTTTTGTGGATACTTCTGTTTCCAAACTCTGTGGACAGATGCCTATCGCTGGATAGAGCATAAGATTCAGGGTGATCGTATCAAGCGTCTTCGGTTAGCGAAGCAATCTTGGAATGCAGAAAAAATTTACAAAATGGGACTCACTCATTTTCTATGGATCTTTTTATCATTTTTAACAGGTCTAAGCTTTGTTCTTTATTGGGGCGATGCATTTGAGCTAACAGCGCGTTTCTTTACAGGTACGGCTCCTTCTGCTGCCTACATTACTACTCTCATTCTTACCGCAACAACTTACCTTTCCGCAGGTTTTGCACGTGATGCAATTTGTCGTCATGTTTGCCCTTACTCACGCTTTCAAAGCGCTATGTTTGATGAGAATACCTTGATTGTTTCTTATGATTATATTCGTGGCGAGGCAAAAGAGGGGCGTGCAAAACCAATTAAAGCGTTAAAGCAACTGGATGCGCGAAAAAAAGAAGGCGTAGGAGACTGTGTTGACTGTGGTTTATGTGTTCAAGTCTGTCCAATGGGGATCGATATTCGTGATGGTTTGCAAATAGACTGTATTCATTGCGCATTATGTATTGATGCCTGTAACAATATTATGGATGCGCGTGGTTGGGAGAGAGGGCTGATTAAATATACCTCAGAGAACAATCTGCATGGCAAAAAGAATAAATATATCAATGTTCGCTCAGTGGGTTATGGTGTAGCATCGCTGATCTCCATTGGTTTGTTATACATTAGTATTACGAGCAGTGCATTGCTTAATGTTTCCGTATCACAAACGAGACAGCCTCTCTTTGTCACCATGTCCGATGGCAAGGTGCAAAA
>JAGLBQ010000048.1 GCA_023146675.1 Cocleimonas sp.
TTGTTATTAAAGCGGACAAATCGTTACGATTATTTGTAAAAGTTATTCGTCATCCTAATGAGAAAAATGTGCAACGAAATATGCCATTCCGTTTTAAAGTTGTCCCTGTTGAGGGTGACTTAAAAGAGACTGTGTTTATAGACTCGCAATTTATTACCCATTGACGACGAAGAATTCAATACTCCCCTTGATCTCTCACTTGTAGCTAAAGGGGCAGAGCAATTGTTTCGTTCCAACATAAATGCTCCTTAGAGTACAAAATTTTTGTGTTGTCGTTTTGGATGTTATTAAAACCCTCAGTCCTGAGAATATTGAAATATGAATAATATTAGTTTGTTGTACACCCTAGGCGCAGGAACGATTCTTTCGTTTAGTTTGTTTTTCTTTTTTTATCTCGTCTTGAAATGGGAAGGAAAAAAAGCAGCATTTCTGGGTATTATTTTAATGTGGCTCATCTACTTTCCCTTAGCCTATTTGTTTTGGCCTGGTATTGATGTGTTTGCTATTCACTTTGTTTTTTATACCATGACAGGGTATGGCTTGGGGATTGTCACTAATGTGCGTTCAACCCGCATGAGAATGGAAGGAGAGAAAACACAAGGAGGTTGGTTTCATTGGGCGCCTGCATTAATTGTTTTCTTCTTTTTGTTATTGACTCTGCAAGAAGCTAATTTAATTACTAAAGCAGTTATCTACAAACCAGGTATTGTTGTTCATGATTTTCGAGAGAAAGAAAATCAATATAATGACTATCAAAAGCAACTGGCAAAACAAAAACAACGTGCTTGGAAAATTACAGGAGGTTGGGATAAACAGCCATTACGCAATATTAGCCAGCCTTTTATTATAAAAGCGGCAGATAAATCTGGCGTTGCTATTACACAAGCAAACGTTACGTTGGCTCTATTAAGCACAGCGAATACCGATGAAGATATGTATATGGATCTTCCAGAAACCAGTGATGGCGTTTATGCCCAAGATATCGCATTACCACTTTATGGTGAGTGGTCGATATTAGTTACCGTAACAAAAGGTGATGATATACATGTGATAAAAGGGCAGATTGAAGTTGACCCTGTGCTTAATAATTAGAAACTATGGAGACATTGCATTGAGTCGTATTTTTAATCCATTTAAAAATAGTTTTCAGATTATGGAATTGATGGCTTTAGCCTCGCTTGTCATTATCTAATTCGGGGTTAAAGCCGCTGACTCCAATGAGTAAAGTCAATTAAGTGACGCACTTTGAAAATTTTATTTCCCAATAGCATGATAGAAAATAGAATTTTTAAAATGAGATCTAAAGGGGTTCGTTATCTATGAAAGAATGTTTCCACTGTGGTCTCCCTGTTCCCAAAGGCTTTAATCATTCCGTTACTATCGATAATAAACCGCGCGCAATGTGCTGTATTGGCTGCGAATCTGTAGCTAATGCTATCGTCGAAAATAAGTTGGAAAATTTCTATCATTTTAGAACCGATAAATCCCCCAAAGTAGAAGATTTAGTCCCTGAACAATTACGTCAATTAAGCGTTTATGATGATAATGAATTGCAAAAATCCTTTGTACGTCAAGAAGAGGATGATTCAGGTGTCGCTATACGAGAAGCATCACTGATTCTTGAAGGCATTGTCTGCGCCGCTTGTGTCTGGCTCAATGAACATCACATCAAACAACTTGCTGGTGTTATTGAATTCCGCATTAATTACAGCACCCATCGCGCCAGTCTTAAATGGGATAATAGTAAAATCCAGCTAAGTGA
>JAGLBQ010000049.1 GCA_023146675.1 Cocleimonas sp.
GAATCACTACTTACAGGTGAGAGTCTTCCCGTTACAAAAAAAATCAAAGAGGAGCTAACAGGAGGAACACATAATATTGAAAGCCCACTCACTATGCAGGTGAATAAGCTAGGTGATAGTACCGTACTCTCCTCAATAGTGCGTTTACTGGAACGCGCCCAAAGTGAAAAACCTAGTTTGGCACGATTTGCAGATCGTTTCGCAGCATGGTTTGTTAGCATTATGTTGATTATTGCACTAAGCGTCTTTGCTTTTTGGTGGTTTTATGAGCCGAGCAACGCCTTTTGGGTCACACTTTCTGTTCTTGTCGTTACTTGTCCTTGTGCCTTATCTTTGGCAACACCCGCCGCATTAACCACTGCAACAGGGGCATTAACAGAAAAAGGTGTGCTAACGACTCGCGGTCATGCGTTAGAAACCTTAGCCAATATTACCCATATCTTTTTTGATAAAACAGGCACATTAACACATGGCAATATGGTGGTCAGTGATGTGCAGCAACTGGGTGATATTCCAATAGATCAATGTCAGAAATTAGCGGCAGGTTTAGAAAGTGCATCCGAGCATCCCATTGCGAAAGCATTGCTGAATGATATTGAGAATGTAACTCTATTCAAGCAAGCAAAAGCAGAGTCTGGTAAAGGTATTGAAGGCATTTTCGATAATGATTTATACCGTATTGGAACGGCTGACTATATTGCAGAAATAGCAGGAAAACTTAGTACCTATAATGACAGCAAAGAACAAGGGCAGGGCAGTACCGTCTATTTAGGCAAACAGTCACGGATAACGAATGATACTCAATGGTTGGCAAGCTTTACGCTGGAAGATGAAATAAGGGAAGAAGCAGAAGAAGCGATTAGCTCGATTAAAAAGATGGGGATTAAGGTCACTCTATTAAGTGGCGATAAGCAAGATGTTGTTGATCGCATAGCCGAGACATTAGGTTTTCAACAAGCAATCGGTGAGTTACTGCCAGAACAAAAGCTACAATATTTACAATCCGCACAGCAGAAGAACGAAATTGTAGCCATGATTGGTGATGGAGTAAACGATGCGCCTGTCTTGGCAGGGGCGCAAGTCTCTATTGCCATGGGAGAAGGTTCACAATTAGCGCAGGTTAGTGCCGATATGGTGTTGCTATCAGAAAACTTAGCACTATTACCTGAAGCCATTCAAACCGCCAGAGCGATGCAGCGTATTATTAAACAGAACTTTGCATGGGCTATTTTTTATAATGTTCTAGCGATCCCGTTAGCAGCAAGCGCACTATTAGCACCGTGGATGGCTGCACTTGGGATGTCTTTTAGCTCATTAGTCGTGGTGCTGAATGCGTTAAGGCTAAAATAACAAGGAGTAAAAAACTAGCTATTCTTTCCTGTTATATCCTGTGATGCACATTATAATTATGACAGTTTAATTTCATCAGCAGACAATAGCCGCCATTCCCCACGTTTTAAGCCATCATCCAGTACAATTTTTCCAATTTGTTGACGATGCAATTGCTCAACATGATTACCCACCGCCGCCAGCATACGCTTAACTTGATGATATTTTCCCTCGTGGAGTGTCAGCAAGATAGTTTTGCTTTCCAATTTCTCAACTTTAGCAGGTAAGGTAGGTTTATCTTCACCTTTAAGCGTAAACCCTGTTTCTAGCTGTTTAATCGCCTCATCACTGATCTCATCAGCCAGAGAGACATGATAGATCTTCGCGTGTTGATGCTTAGGTGACGTGATGCAGTGTGACCATTGACCATCGTCTGTCAGTAGAATTAATCCAGTGGTATCAATATCCAAGCGTCCCGCAATATGTAAATTATCACGCTTAGAAATAAATAAGAGATCCAATACCGTTTGATGCTCACCATCAGCCGTTGAACACACCACATCCTTAGGTTTATGCATCATGATATAGCGCTGTTTAGGCATATTGATACCAACACCTAAATACTGCACCTGATCATTCTCAAAAACTTTAAAGGCAGACTTTTTTATTACTGAGCCATTAACAGTAATATCTCCCTTGCGAATAATCTTCCCCGTTTGAGAGCGAGAGAACACAGTCGAGTTGCTAATAAATTTATCTAGGCGCATAAGTTGTTTTTTCTAAAAATCATGATTTTGGAGTGATGATTGTAAGTCGAATTAGCGTTAAATACACTCGCCGATTATGAGCAATGATCTAAAATGAAATTAATTATAAAAAAGATAAAAAAACACTTGTCGGATTAAATTTTTTCTATATAATCTCGCGCTCAGTTGGGCCGTTAGCTCAGTCGGTAGAGCAGTTGACTTTTAATCAATTGGTCGAGCGTTCGAATCGCTCACGGCCCACCATCTAATTGAATATTAAAAGCTTACATTTTTATGT
>JAGLBQ010000005.1 GCA_023146675.1 Cocleimonas sp.
ACAACCTGTACGGGTGTTGAAATGTTCCGTAAATTGCTTGACGAAGGTCAGGCAGGCGATAACGTTGGTGTATTGCTACGTGGAACTAAGCGTGAAGATGTAGAGCGCGGACAAGTGCTTTGTCATCCTGGCTCTATTACACCTCATACAAAATTTGAAGCAGAAGTTTACGTACTATCAAAAGATGAAGGTGGGCGTCATACACCATTTTTTAGCAACTATCGTCCACAGTTCTATTTTAGAACAACGGATGTGACAGGTGCGTGTGAATTGCCAGAAGGTGTTGATATGGTTATGCCAGGTGATAATGTAAAAATGGTTGTTACCTTGATTAACCCAATCGCAATGGAAGACGGACTACGTTTCGCCATTCGTGAAGGTGGACGTACAGTTGGTGCAGGTGTTGTTGCTAAGGTTGTTGAGTAATTTTAAGTAGTCACGCAAGATGTTTAAGAATGTTTTGTGTGACTGCTCAAGTAGTTTATAAGAAGTTTAACTGAGTATTAGATATGTCAGGTCAAAGAATCCGAATTCGTCTTAAGTCGTTTGATCATAAGTTAATAGATCGTTCGGCGAGTGAGATCGTAGAAACAGCTAAGCGTACTGGAGCAAGAGTAAAAGGACCTATTCCTTTGCCTACCAGAAAAGAGCGTTTTACTATTTTGATTTCTCCGCATGTTAATAAAGATGCGCGAGATCAGTACGAGATCCGCACACATAAGCGTTTAATGGATATAGTTGATCCTACAGAGCGTACTGTTGATGCCCTAATGAAGCTAGATTTGGCTGCAGGTGTTGATGTGCAAATCAAATTAAACTAAGGCGTATTTAAGTGGGAAAAATATAATTTAGAAAAAAAATCAATTATAGGTTTCCTATCGTCAGCATGTCTGGCATAATGCGCGCCTTTCTCGGCTCAGCTACGTTCTGAGCCGTTTTTATCCAAGTAGATATAAAAGTTAGTTTCGCTGTAAAAGCAAGCTTTACATTTAAAAAATATCTGTCTTGTTAAGTGTTTTGGAATGAGGTGTTAAATGGCAATCAGTCTACTGGGTCGCAAGGTTGGAATGACTCGGATATACAATGAGGATGGTTCTGCTACGCCAGTCACAGTTTTGGAGATGGCTCCTAACAAGGTGTCTCAGATTAAGTCTTTAGAAGTTGATGGTTACACCGCTGTTCAGTTGGCTACAGGTTCTAAAAAAGCTTCAAGAGTGAATAAAGCGCAAGCAGGTCACTTTTCAAAAGCAAATATTGAAGCTGGGTCTCAAATCTGCGAATCACGAATCGATAATATTGAAGATTTTGAACTTGGTTCAGAAATTAAGGTTGATATCTTTGAAGAAGGTCAGCTGGTTGATGTGACAGGCACAAGTAAAGGTAAAGGTTTCGCAGGTGTTTTGAAACGCTATAACTTTGCTGGAAAAGATGCTACCCACGGAAACTCAATCAATCATAGAACCCCTGGTTCTATTGGCCAAAACCAGACCCCGGGTCGTGTTTTTAAAGGTAAAAAGATGACGGGTCATATGGGTGATGTGAGAACAACGACGCAAAACCTAACAGTTGTTCGTGTTGATCTGGATAAAAATTTATTACTTATTCAGGGTGCAGTGCCGGGTGCTACTGGTGGTGATGTTTCTGTTAAAACAGCAGTTAAGGTTAAAAGGTAATAACGATGAAAGTTGATATGACGAACGGTAGTTCAGTCGATCTCGATGATGCTGTTTTTGCGGCAGATTTTAATGAGTCGTTAGTACATCAGGCGGTTGTAGCATATCAGGCTGGAGCGCGTGCAGGTACTAAAGCACAAAAAAGCAGATCAGATGTGAGTGGTGGTGGGGCAAAGCCTTGGCGTCAAAAAGGTACGGGTAGAGCAAGAGCAGGTACTTCGCGTGGTCCCCTCTGGCGTAAAGGTGGTGTAACATTTGCTGCACGTCCTCGTGACTTCTCTCAGAAAGTTAATAAGAAAATGTATCGTGCTGCGCTGCGTTCAATACTTTCAGAACTAGTTCGTCAAGAGCGTTTTGTGGTTGTGGATGACTTCGGTATGGGTAAGCCAAGCACAAAGGCAATGGTGTCTTTTCTTGATAATGTTAAAGCAGATAAAGGCGCGCTGTTAGTGACATTGGAAAATGATACTAATGTTCACTTGTCTTCTCGTAATATTCCATATTGCCAGTCTTCAAGCGTTTCAGGGTTGAATCCTTTAAGTTTGATTTCTCACGATAAAGTTGTAGTTACCTCGGATGCGCTAGGTAAGATTCAGGAGTGGTTAGCATGAATCAGGAACGTTTATATCATGTGGTTTTTGGACCTCATGTTACAGAAAAGTCTGTAATGCAGACTGAACAGTCTAATATGCATGCTTTTAAAGTCTCTGTTGACTCAACAAAGCGTGAAATTAAACAGGCTGTAGAATTATTGTTTGAAGTTAAAGTTGATAATGTTCGCACCGTTAATGTGAAAGGAAAACAAAAAAACTTTGGGCGTAGAGCAGGTAAGCGTAAGGACTGGAAAAAAGCCTATGTTCGCTTGGCTGAAGGTCAAACACTTGATGTATCAGCAGAGTAAGGGTTAATTATTATGCCAGTTATTAAGATGAAACCAACCTCGCCAGGTCGTCGGCATCAGGTTAGGGTAATAAATAAAGATTTGCATAAAGGCAAGCCGCATAAGGCATTGCTAGAAAAAAAGAGCAAGTCAGGTGGTCGTAACAATAATGGACGTATTACTACGCGCCATATTGGTGGTGGGCATAAGCAACATTATCGAATTATAGATTTTAAACGTATTAAAGATGATATTCCTGCTGTTATTGAGAATATTGAATATGATCCAAACAGAACCGCTAATATTGCATTGCTAAAATATGCTGATGGCGAAAGACGCTATATTATTGCACCAAAGGGTGTGAAGTCTGGTGATCCTATTCTGTCGGGTGAGAAAGCATCGATTTCTGCTGGAAATGCGTTGCCAATAAATTTCATTCCCGTTGGAACTGTTATTCATTGTATAGAGCTAAAGCCGGGCAAAGGTGCTCAGATGGCTCGTAGTGCTGGAACCTCAGCTCAACTAGTCGCACGGGATGCTCGTTATGCAACGCTGCGTTTGCGTTCGGGTGAAATGAGAAAGGTTCTTTCTAACTGTCGCGCTACTATAGGTGAGGTTAGTAACTCAGAGCATGCTTTGACTAAGCTTGGTAAAGCAGGTGCTTCTAGGCATCGTGGCATTAGACCAACGGTTCGTGGTGTTGTTATGAATCCTGTTGATCACCCGCATGGTGGTGGTGAAGGTAAAACATCAGGTGGCAGACATCCAGTCTCTCCTTGGGGAACGCCAACAAAGGGTTATAAAACCCGTAAGAATAAGCGTACAGATAAGTTAATCGTTCGTCGTCGTAGTAACAAGAGGTAATAACCAGTGCCACGCTCTCTAAAAAAAGGTCCGTTTATTGATCATCATTTGATGGCAAAAGTTTTAAAAGCTGTTGAAACAAATGATCGTAAGCCTATTAAAACTTGGTCGCGTCGATCAATGGTTTCGCCTGAAATGGTTGGTTTAACTATCGCTGTTCATAACGGTAAGCAACATGTGCCTGTTCTAGTGAATGAGAATATGGTAGGTCATAAGCTTGGAGAGTTTTCTCCAACTAGACTCTATCGTGGTCATAGTGCAGATAAAAAGTCGTAATAGGAATTAGGTGATGGAAGTACAAGCTAAATTACGTTATTCGCGCATTTCGCCACAGAAAGCTCGCTTGGTAGCAGATCAGGTGCGTGGATTGCAAGTTGACAAGGCACTGGAAATTCTAGAGTTTAGCTCTAAAAAATCTGCTGCAATTATAAAGAAAATTTTAGAGTCTGCGATAGCTAATGCGGAGCATAATGAAGGTGCTGATATTGATGAGCTAAAAGTAACGAGAGTTATGGTTGATCAAGGTCCTACATTAAAGAGAATCCAGCCTCGCGCAAAAGGCAGAGCAAATCGTATTTTAAAGCGGACGAGTCATATCACTCTAGCAGTGGGTGATAGTGCTAGCGACGGAAAGAGTTAGATAATATGGGACAGAAAGTACATCCAACGGGTATTCGTTTAGGTATTTCTACCGACTGGCGTTCAAAATGGTATGCCGAAGGTACAGAATATGCTGAGTTTCTTCAAAAAGATTTAGAGATACGTAAGTTTCTTGAAGAAAAATTAAAGCATGCTTCAGTTAGCCGCATTCAAATAGAACGCCCTGCAAAAGCAGTGTTTATTACAATTCATACAGCAAGACCAGGGATTGTGATCGGTAAAAAAGGCGAAGATATTGAACGTTTACGCTTAGAAACAGCAAAGCGTCTTGGCGTGAATGCAAATAATATTAAACTTAATATTGAAGAAATTCGTAAGCCAGAACTTGATGCTAAATTGGTGGCAGAAAGTATTGCTAGCCAGTTGGAACGTAGGATTATGTTTCGTCGTGCGATGAAACGTTCTGTTTCAAATGCAATGCGTTTAGGTGCTCTTGGTATTAAAATTAATATCGGTGGCAGACTAAATGGCGCAGAGATTGCTCGTTCGGAGTGGTATAGAGAAGGGCGTGTTCCTTTGCATACACTTAGAGCAGATATTGATTATGCTACAGCAAAAGCACACACCATGTATGGCGTAATCGGCATTAAGGTTTGGGTTTATAAAGGCGAAGTTTTTGATCTTGAACAAAAGATAGCAAAAACTAATAAAGGCCGTGGCGGAAAGAAGAAGTAATAGAGGTGCAAAATGTTACAGCCTAAAAGAACAAAATTTCGCAAGCAATTTAAAGGACGTAATCGCGGACTATCTACTGTAGGTAATAAAGTTAGTTTCGGAGAGTATGGTCTTAAAGCTGTGGGTCGTGGTCGTTTGACCGCTAGACAAATCGAAGCTGCTCGTCGTGCTATGACACGTCATATCAAGCGTGGTGGAAAGATTTGGATTCGTGTTTTCCCTGATAAGCCAATTACAAGTAAGCCTTTAGAAGTACGTATGGGTAAAGGTAAAGGTAATGTTGAATACTGGGTTGCACAAATACAGCCTGGGCGTGTTTTATATGAAATGGAAGGTGTTTCTGAAGAGCTGGCAAGAGAAGCCTTTGCTTTAGCTGCCGCTAAGCTTCCAATGAAAACAGTATTTGTTAGTCGGACGGTGATGTAATGAAAGCAAGTGAACTACGTGAAAAGACTATTGACGAGCTGAATCAAGAGCTTGAAAATAATCTAAAAGATCAGTTTGTTTTTCGTATGCAACGTGCTACAGGTCAATTAAAAAAGCCAGCTGAAATGAAGAAAACACGTCTAAATATCGCACGTATTAAGACAGTACTTAATGAAATGCAAAACTCAGGTAAATAATGATGAGCACAGAAACAAGTAATGAGCAGTCTATAAGTACTGAAGCTACAGCAGAACGAACCTTAATAGGTCAGGTTGTTAGCGATAAAATGGATAAAACTATTGTTGTGAAGAGTGAGCGTAAAGTTCGTCACCCTTTATATGGTAAATATATTCGTCGCTCGACTAAGTATCATGTTCATGATGAGAATAATGAATGTAAAATCGGTGATACTGTAACGATTAAAGAATGTCGACCACTATCTAAGACTAAGTCGTGGATGTTGGTGCAGGTTGTTAGTAAGTAATACCTGAATTTAAATTAACATACCGATTGATTGTTAAATCAGTTGGTTAGCAGATCAATTGGAATATTATTATGATTCAGATGCAAACAACTCTGAAGGTTGCTGATAATAGTGGTGCTAGAAGTGTTCAGTGTATTAAAGTACTGGGTGGTTCTCATCGTCGCTATGCTGCAATTGGAGACATTATTAAGGTAAGTATTAAAGAAGCAATCCCTCGTGGTAAAGTTAAAAAGGGTGATGTTTATAATGCAGTTGTTGTGCGTACCGCTAAAGGTGTTAGACGCAATGATGGTTCTTTGATTCGTTTTGATGACAATGCTGCTGTTTTATTAAATGCAAAGCATGAGCCAATTGGTACTCGTATTTTTGGTCCTGTAACACGAGAATTACGTGGTAAAAATTTCATGAAAATTATCTCTTTAGCGCCAGAAGTGCTGTAATACTCTAGGTATCAAGATGAAAAAAATGCGTAAAAATGACGATGTTGTTGTTATTAGTGGTAAAGACAAAGGTCGTCGTGGAAAAGTTTCACAAGTATTAAGTAATAGTAAAGTTTTGGTTCAGGGTATTAATGTTGCGAAGAAACACCAGAAAGGAAATCCCAATGGAGGGGTTGCTGGTGGCATTGTTGATAAAGAGCTGCCACTCGATATTTCTAATGTAATGGTGGTTAATCCAGCTACAGCTAAGGGCGACCGAATTGGCATAAGAGTACTTGAAGATGGTACTAAAGTCCGTTTCTTTAAGTCAAACGACGAACAAGTCGACATATAGGTATAAAAATGGCTAGATTGCACGACATTTATAATGAGACACTTGTCGGTGAGCTTGGTAAGAAACTAGGCTATACAAATGTGATGATGATTCCAAAAATCACTAAAATCACATTAAATATGGGATTAGGCGAAGCAGTAGGTGATAAGAAGATTGTGCAGCATGCTGTTAATGACTTAACAAAAATTGCTGGTCAAAAACCTGTAGTTACCATGTCACGTAAATCTATCGCTGGTTTTAAGATTCGTGATGGTTGGCCTATTGGTTGTATGGTTACACTGCGTCGTGAGCATATGTACGAATTTTTAGATAAATTTGTAAATATCTCATTGCCTCGTGTACGAGACTTTCGCGGTTTGAATCCTCGTGCGTTTGATGGTAGTGGAAATTACAATCTTGGCTTTAATGAGCAAATTATTTTTCCTGAGATTGACTACGATAAAATAGATAAGTTGCGCGGGTTGAATATATCAATTACCACGACAGCAAAGAATGATGAAGAAGGGAAGGCATTGCTTGAGGCATTTAAATTTCCCTTTAAGAAGAAATAACAGGACTTCGACTTATGGCTAAGAAATCAATGATTGCTCGTGAAGCTAAGCGTACAAAGCTAGTAGCAAAATATGCAAAGAAACGAGCTGAGCTAAAGACGATTATTAATCGTCCATCTAGCAGTTTTGAAGAAGTAATGGCAGCAACAGATAGTTTGCAAAAGCTTCCACGTAATAGTAGCCCTGTTCGTCAACGTCGTCGTTGTGCTATTACAGGTCGTCCTCACGGTGTTTATCGTAAGTTTGGTTTAAGTCGAAATATGTTGCGTGAAGCTGCAATGCGCGGTGATGTTCCAGGTTTATCTAAGGCTAGTTGGTAGAGAATTATAGTATGAGTATGAGTGACCCTCTCGCTGATATGTTGACCAGAATTCGTAACGGTCAACAAGCGAATAAAGTAGAAGTTTCATTTCCTGCTTCAAATTTAAAGACATCTGTATTAGCTGTTCTTAAAAGTGAAGGGTATATAGTAGATTATGCCAATGATGGTACAGATGCTAAGCCTGAGACGAAAGTCTCTTTGAAGTATTTTGATGGAAAGCCTGTTATATCAAAGATCCAGCGTATTAGTCGTCCAGGTCTTAGAGTATTTCGTGGTAAAAGCGATATACCAGAAGTTATGGCTGGTTTAGGTATTGCTATCGTGTCAACTTCAAAAGGTGTCATGAGTGATCGTGCTGCCCGCACTGAAGGTCACGGTGGTGAAGTTCTTTGTATAGTAGAATAAGCGAGCTGTTAAAGATGTCTAGAATTGCAAAAAAACCAATTGAGCTTCCTGCTGGCTTAGAAGTTAAGCTTGATGGTCAACAAATAAATGTGAAAGGAAGTAAAGGCGCTTTAGATTACACCATCCACCCAGCTGTTAAAGTGTCTGAAGAAGAGAATACTCTAGTTGTTTCCATAATCGATGAATCCAATAAGTCAGCTTGGGCAATGGCTGGTACTATGCGATCGCAGATTAATAATATGGTTATTGGTGCGTCGGAAGGTTTTGAAAAGAAGCTAGAATTAGTTGGTGTTGGTTATAGAGCTAAAGCACAAGGTAATGTGTTAAATCTAACATTAGGCTTTTCGCATCCAGTTAATCATCAGTTGCCTGAAGGTATTGCGGTTGAAACGCCAACACAAACTGAAATTATTGTTCGCGGTATGGATAAGCAGAAAGTAGGTCAAGTTGCTGCTGAGATTAGAGCATATCGTCCACCAGAGCCTTATAAAGGTAAGGGTGTTAAGTATGCGGGTGAACATATCATTCGTAAGCAAGCTAAGAAGAAGTAAGGAATAGTTCAATGAAGATGAGTAAGAAGACAGCTCGAATTCGTCGTGGTAAGCGAGCTCGTATGAAAATGCGTGAACTGCGTGTTGATCGTTTATCAATTCATCGTACTTCAAAACATATTTATGCTCAGGTGATTTCTGCTAAAGATAATACAGTAATAGCAAGTGCTTCTACTGTTGAAAAAGCAATTAGCTCTGAGTTATCGTACACAGGCAATATCGAAGCGGCGACATTAGTAGGCAAGTTAATTGTTGAACGTGCGAAAGCAAAAGGTGTTGAGACTGTTGCGTTTGATCGCTCAGGATTTAAATATCATGGTCGTGTTCAAGCGTTGGCTGACGCTGCACGTGAAGCAGGTCTTAAGTTCTAAAGGTTTATAATTTCATGGCTAAGACAAATAATACAGATACGGCTTCAGACGGCCTACAAGAAAAATTAGTACACGTTAACCGTGTTGTTAAAGTAGTTAAAGGTGGTCGAGTATTCGGTTTCACTGCATTAACAGTGGTTGGTGATGGAAACGGTAGAATTGGTTTCGGTTACGGTAAAGCGCGTGAAGTTCCTGTTGCCATACAAAAGGCAATGGAAAAAGCACGTAAAAATCTAGTAACAGTTGCACTTGATGACGGTACACTGCAATACCCGATTAATGCCCACTTTGGCGCGGCTCAAGTTTTCATGAAGCCTGCTTCTGAAGGTACAGGGATTATAGCGGGTGGTGCAATGCGCGCGGTATTTGAAGTGGTTGGTGTTAAAAATGTACTAGCTAAATGTGTTGGTTCGCGTAATCCTATTAATATGGTTCGTGCAACTATTAAAGGTTTAAGTGAAATGAGCTCCCCTGAAATGATTGCTGCTAAACGTGGTAAATCTGTTGAGCATGTAACTGGTGTTTCAAAAAAAGAAACAGCGGATGAAGTTGAGGGTTAAAAAATGAGTTCTAAGCAAGTTAAGTTAACACTAGTACGTAGCCTAAATGGTAGATTAAAGTCGCATAAAGCATGCGCACGAGGTCTAGGGATACGTAAAATGCATAACCCAGTTAGTGTTATAGACACTCCTGAGAACCGTGGCATGATTAATAAGATTTCTTATATGCTCAAAATAGAGGAAGTATAAGAAAATGACTATTATGAAATTAAACTCTTTAAAACCCGCTGAAGGCAGTAAGAGCACACGTAAGAGAGTAGGTCGTGGAATTGGTAGTGGTTTAGGAAAAACCTGTGGTCGTGGTCATAAAGGTCAAAAATCACGCTCTGGTGGTTTTAGTAAGGTCGGTTTTGAGGGCGGGCAAATGCCATTGCAACGTCGTCTACCAAAGGTTGGATTCAACTCTAAAAAGAAGCTTGTAACCGCCGAAGTGCGCTTACATGAATTAGAATTGATTTCTGGTGATGTGGTTAGTTTGGATGCTTTAAAAGAAGCAAATATAGTTGGTAAAAATACCTTATATGCAAAAGTTATCCTGTCTGGAAAGATAGATAAGGCAGTTACTGTTAAAGGTCTTAGAACAACTAAAGGTGCTAAAGAAGCAATCGAAGCTGCTGGGGGCAAAATAGAAGAATAAGGATTATAAAGTGGCTCGAAATGATACATCAGGCGGTATGCTCAGTAATATGAGTAATATTGCAGAAATTAAACAAAGGCTTGCCTTTGTTTTTTTCGCTTTAATAGTTTATAGAATAGGCACATTTATTCCTATCCCTGGAGTAAATCCTATTGCAATGCAGCAGTTTTTTAGCGATAACAGTGGAACCATATTAGGTGTTTTTAATATGTTTTCTGGTGGTGCTTTAGAGCGTCTTAGTATATTTGCTTTAGGTATTATGCCCTATATATCAGCATCCATCATTGTTCAATTAATGACGCATGTTGTTCCCACTTTGCAACAATTAAAGAAAGAAGGTGAAGCGGGTAAGCGTAAAATAACTCAATATACACGCTATGGAACGGTTGGTTTAGCATTGTTTCAAAGTATGGGGATAGCTATCGCTCTTGGAGGTCAAGATGTAGGTGGTGGACAAACTATTGCTCTATATCCTGGAATGGGCTTTATTATTACTACCGTCGTATCGCTAGTGACAGGCACATTGTTTTTGATGTGGCTTGGTGAGCAGATTACAGAGCGTGGTATTGGTAATGGCATCTCTTTGATTATATTTGCAGGTATTGTTGCTGGTTTACCAACCGCGATAGGCGGTACTCTTGAATTGGCAAGAACAGGAGCTATCAGCCCTGCTTTTGTGATAATTTTGTTAGCAATGGCAATGTTGGTTACAGCATTTGTCGTCTTTGTTGAAAGAGGGCAGCGGCGAATAACTGTTAACTATGCGAACCGGCAACAAGGCAGACGTATGGTTAAAGGGCAAACAAGTCATTTGCCATTGAAATTGAATATGGCAGGTGTTATACCGCCAATATTTGCATCGAGTATTATTTTATTTCCTTCAACCTTAGGGCAGTGGCTTTCTAAAAGTGAAGGAATGGAATGGTTGCAGGCCTTTGTGACTAAGTTAGCACCAGGTCAGCCTCTGTATATAATGTTCTATGCGCTTGCAATTATATTCTTTACCTTCTTCTATACAGCGATGGTATTTAATTCCCGTGAAACTGCGGATAATTTGAAGAAGTCAGGTGCTTATATCCCTGGTATACGACCAGGAAAAGAAACAGGAAAGTATATTGATGGTGTAATGACACGCTTAACGGCTGTTGGTGCAATTTATATTACGCTTGTTTGTTTGTTGCCCGAATTTTTGATCTATGGTTGGAATGTGCCATTTTACTTTGGTGGCACATCACTATTGATTATAGTTGTTGTCGTTATGGACTTTTTAGCTCAAGTTCAAGCGTTAATGATGTCTCACCAGTATGAAGGTTTAATGCAAAAAGCAAACTTCAAAAAATCTGGTAAAAAGAAGCCCCGAAGAACGTGATGATCACTCTTTAAGGCATCGGTATTAAAGTTTAAGTTTGGAGAGTTCACTATGAAAGTTCGTGCTTCTGTAAAGAAAATGTGCCGTAACTGCCGCGTTGTAAAACGTAAAGGTGTGGTACGTATTATCTGTTCTGACCCGCGTCATAAACAACGCCAAGGATAGAAAACTAGCGAGATTTACTAAGTTTTATTGATTTATTTCTAGTTAGAGATATTTATTCTAATAATTCTTGATTCTGTATTGATTAACGCTGTGTTATCGGGTAGAGTTGCCCGCTTTTCACGGTAGACTGGAGATTGATTAATGGCGCGTATAGCGGGTATTAATATCCCTGTAAATAAACATGCGGTTATAGCATTAACTGCAATTTATGGTATTGGACGTTCACGAGCAGCAGATATTTGTGATGCTGCTAAAGTTTCACAAAACTCTAAAGTTCGAGATTTAAACGAAGCTGAAGTTGAACGAGTCCGTAAGGAAGTAGGCAAGTTTGTGGTTGAAGGCGATTTACGTCGTGACGTCTCCATGAATATAAAACGCCTAATGGATCTTGGCTGTTATCGTGGGATACGTCATCGTCGTGGCTTGCCTCTTAGAGGTCAAAGAACTAAGACTAATGCGAGAACCCGTAAAGGTCCACGTAAACCAATCCGTAAGTAAACAATCTCTTAGAGTCTCTAATGGTTGTGAGTATAGATTGTTGATGATTTCACGAGTAGGTAATTAAAGATGGCAAAAGCCACTAAAACACGTAAGAAAGTAAAAAAATCAGTAAGTGACGGTATTGCGCATATCCATGCGTCTTTCAATAATACCATTGTTACTATTACTGATCGTCAAGGCAATGCTCTGTCTTGGGCAACTGCCGGTGGCTCAGGTTTTCGTGGTTCACGAAAAAGCACTCCTTTTGCAGCTCAGATAGCTGCTGAAAAAGCAGGTGAAAAAGCTAAAGAGTTTGGCTTAAAGAATTTGGATGTTCATGTTAAAGGTCCAGGTCCTGGTCGTGAGTCTGCAGTACGTGCATTAAATAATATTGGCTATAAAATTAGTAATATTATCGATGTCACCCCTATTCCCCATAACGGTTGTCGTCCGCCTAAAAAGCGTCGCGTGTAGCAGGAGATTATTATGGCCAGATATATTGGACCAAAGTGTAAGTTAATGCGTCGTGAAGGTACAGATTTATACCTAAAAGGACGTGGTCGTTCGCTTGAAAATAAATGTAACTTGGAAAAGATTCCAGGTGTTCATGGTGAGCGTCGTACGCGAATCTCTGATTACGGTTTGCAGTTACGTGAAAAACAAAAAGTCCGCCGTACTTATGGTGTTCTAGAGAAGCAATTTAGAAATTACTTCAAAAAAGCAGCATCAATGAAGGGCTCGACTGGCGAAAATTTATTGCAATTACTCGAATGTCGCCTAGATAATGTTGTTTATCGCATGGGTTATGCTTCGACTCGTTCAGAGGCGCGTCAGTTAGTTAGCCATAAAGCGATTCATGTTAATGGTCGTTCAGTAAACATCCCTTCATTTCAGGTTTCTGAAGGTGATATGGTTTCTGTACGTGAAAAAGCTAAAAAACAAACACGTATTCAGGACTCAATGGCTGTTGCAGAGCAACTAGGCTTTCCGGAGTGGATGGAAGTTGACTCAAAGAAGCTCGAAGCGACGTTTAAGTCTGTACCAGAACGTGATGGCTTACCAGCTGAAATCAACGAATCATTAATCGTTGAATTGTATTCAAAATAAATACTGTACAAGGGAGTCTATGGATTGGCTCCTTTTATGTAGTTTGAGGAATTAAAATGCCGTCAAGTCCAACTGATTTGCTAAAGCCTCGTAATATTCAAGTTGAAGATTTAGGTAATAATACATCTAGAATCACTTTAGAGCCTTTAGAGCGTGGCTTTGGTCATACACTTGGTAATGCTTTACGTAGGATTCTGTTGTCATCTATTTCTGGATGTTCAGTAACAGAAGTTCAGATTAAAGGTGTTACACACGAATATTCTGCTCTCCCTGGTGTTAAGGAAGATGTCGTTGATATCATGCTTAACTTGAAAAAGTTAGCAGTGCGTTTGAATGAAAAAGAAGAAGTAACATTAGATTTAAAAAAACAAGGTCCTTGTGTTTTAACCGCAGCAGATATTAAGCTAGACCATGATACAGAGATCGTTGATCCTGATCATGTTATTGCGACACTAACATCTGATGTTGAGTTTGATATGACGATAACCATTAATCGTGGTCGTGGTTATAAGCCTGTTACTGCGCGCCGTGGCCCTGATTCTCCTGAGTTGCCATTAGGAACATTAGAATTGGATGCTAGTTTTAGTCCGATTATTCGTGTTGCTTATGAAGTAGCTACAGCGCGTTATGAACAGCGTGCTGATATGGATAAACTAATCATCGAGTTACAAACGGATGGTTCTGTTGATCCAGAGGAAACTATTAGTAATGCTGCCACTGTCTTACATGAGCAGTTAGCTGTGTTCTTTGATTTAACCATCATAGAGCCAGAGCCAGAAGAGCCTCCTGAGCCAGAAATAGATCCAATTCTATTACGCCCTGTTGATGATCTGGAGCTAACAGTACGTTCAGCAAATTGCCTGAAGGCGGAACAGGTGTATTATATTGGTGACTTGGTGCAAAAAACAGAAAGTGAGTTGTTAAAAACACCAAATCTTGGCAAAAAATCATTGACTGAGATTAAGGATGTACTTGCGTCTCATGGTCTGACACTAGGTTCAAGGTTGGAAAATTGGCCGCCACCTGTAGCTGAAAATAATGACACTAGAATAAGTTAAGGCTTAGCTAGCTGATTATTAATTATTTAATATAAGTTATAAACTTCCTCAAATAGGATTTAAAAATGCGACATCGTAAATCTGGTCGTCAACTGAGTAGAAACAGTAGTCACCGTAAAGCAACATTACAAAGTTTATCAAATGCACTGTTTCGCTATGAAGCGATCAAGACGACTGTTGCAAAAGCAAAAGAATTAAGAAGAGTAGCTGAGCCGCTAGTAACGCGTTCAAAAGTAGATTCTGTTCATAATCGCCGAATTGTTTTTGCACGTTTACGTGACAAGGAAACAGTTGGTAAACTATTCAATGAGCTTGGTCCTCGTTATGCAGAGCGTTCAGGTGGATATTTGCGTATTATAAAGTGTGGATATCGTGCTGGTGATAATGCACCAATGGCATATGTAGAACTAGTTGATCGTCCAGAAGAGTAATATATATTTTGGTCGTTTAAGTAAAATAAGCTGGTTTTTCCAGCTTTTTTTATGCCTGTCAGTTGCTGATGGATAATATTGTATTATTAATATGACTAAGGAACTAACATGAAACAACTTTCCGATCTCTAATTTGCCTTTTTATCCCAGCTTATTTCTAAGCTCATTTTTACTATTTATAGTGTCTTTAGACTAAATAGGCTATAGCTAATACCTGAATATTTGCTTAATTTGTTAGAAAAGTTGTCTAGTATTTATTCTTTTATATCTGTTAGTATTTGAATAAAGGCATCTCTTTTAGGAATGAGGGTTTAATAACTTCCCAAGCTCTACGTACTATTTCTTTAGTAAGTGTAATTGAATCCATAAATGTTCCTAGTTGTAGAGAATGGCTGTCTTAGATATTCTTTCTATTAATATATCAGGTGTTATAAGTAATAATATGTCAAATAGTGAACTAGAAGTGATTACAGCAGCAAGTGCTAAATCATCAGCAAAACTTTTTAATTATGGGAATATTTTAGCAGTTCTTATTGCTCCACCATTATTTATATTTTGGTTTGGTGCTTCAATTGCTTTCTATGCAATGTTACGCCATCATCCTAATGAGCGTGTTGGTTATTATACACAAGTTGCAGCTTATCAATACTATGCTTTAGCAGGCTTGTTGGTTCCATTATTTACCTTTGCTCCACCAGGAGTCACTTTTTGGCTGATTATATGGGGGATTTACATTGTAATATTGGTTCCATTAGCCATAATGCAGCTAATTAAAATTAATCGTGAAGAATGGAAAGATGTCACTATTGAGAAAAAACAGCACTGAAGAGCAGTTAAAAGCAAAGTCTGGGATATTACGAACAGATTGGGATATTGATGAAATTGAAGCATTATTTAATTTACCCTTTATAGATCTTGTTTTTAAGGCGCAAAGTATTCATCGACAAAATTTCGACCCTAATTCCGTTCAAATTAGTACCTTATTAAGTATCAAAACGGGTGCATGCCCCGAGGATTGTTCTTACTGCTCTCAAAGCGCAGGTAATGACACCTCGCTAGAGCGAGAAAAGTTACTAGCACTTGATAAAGTTATCGTTGCGGCAAAAGAAGCAAAAGATTCTGGTGTTACACGTTTTTGCATGGGAGCTGCGTGGCGTAACCCTACGGATAAGAGTCTTGATAATGTTATTGAGATGATTGAAGGAGTTAAAGAGTTAGGCTTGGAAACTTGTGTTACGTTGGGGATGCTGGACGGTCAACAGGCACAACGCCTAAAAAAAGCAGGTTTAAATTATTATAATCATAATCTAGATACTTCTCCTGAGTTTTATGGCACTGTCATTACTACACGCACGTATCAAGATCGTTTAGATACTATTCAGCATGTGCAAGATGCAGGAATAAATGTCTGTGCTGGTGGTATATTAGGAATGGGTGAAACGCGTCATGATAGAGCTCGGCTGTTACAAGAGTTAGCTAATTTATCACAGCATCCTGACTCAGTACCGATTAATGATTTAGTGCAGGTTCAGGGTACTCCGCTTGATGGGATTGATCGCTTGGATTCATTTGAATTTATTCGGACAATTGCTGTTGCGCGTATTCTTATGCCAAAATCTTATGTTCGTCTTTCAGCAGGACGTGTGGAAATGAATGATGAAATGCAATCTTTATGCTTTCTATCAGGCGCTAACTCTATTTTCTATGGAGAAAGATTATTAACAACAGATAATCCTATAGAAAATCATGATGATGTTTTAATCGCTAAGCTAGGAATGGAAAAGGAAAAGCCAGCGTTTGCAAATTGATTTAAACAGTTAAATTTGGTAAAGATATGAATTCAAGCATGCGAGATAGCTGTTTTTACCTACTTTAATAATCCTAATAAAACCTCAGCAGCACGTTGACTGGCATTTTTACGCAATTGTAAATGCATAATATGAAAATGTTTATGGTTATAATTACGTTGCTGTTGGCTCTGTTGAAACTGTTTATCAACTTCTTTGCAAATATTCTCAGCCGTTACCTGTTCTTGAATCAACTCTGGTACAAGATATTCATCACAGAGGTTATTAGGTAGTGTGTAATATTTTGATTTGATCATCTTAAAAGTGCGAATAATAAAAGCAGTTGAAGCAGTTACACGGTAAGCTGCAATCATGGGGCGATTGATTAACATTCCTTCCAGAACTGCTGTGCCAGATGCCATTAGTATCTGGTCTGCTGCACTCATGACGCTACGTGATTGTCCATCGATTAATATGATTGGTAGTAAGGGAGTTATTTGCTCGATTAAAGCTTCAAACTGCTGACGTATTCTAGGGTTGATAAGTGGAACTATAAACTGCCAGTCAGGATACTGCTGATGCAGTCGTTTTAATGCTTGTAAAAAATCGGGAGCAATACGTTTTATCTCTCCGCTACGGCTACCAGGTAGTATAGCTAGTGTATGCTTGGCATCTGCCAGTCCTAATTGTTTTCTTGCTGCTCGCTGGTCTGTTTGTAGAGGAATTTCATCAGCGAGAGGGTGGCCGACAAAAGTAGCAGGAATTTGGTGTTTGTTATAAAAATCAACTTCAAATGGAAAGAGTGTCAGCATCTGATCAATATTTCCTTTTATTTTCTTTACTCGACTTTCACGCCACGCCCATACTGATGGGCTAACATAATGTGCAGTTTTAATACCTTTTTTATGTAATAAGGCTTCTAACTTTAAATTAAAATCAGGCGCGTCAATGCCAATAAATAAGTCAGGTGGGTTCTGTTGCCAGCGTCGTACTAATGCTTTGCGTATGGATAAAATTTCGCGGAGTTTTGGTAAAACTTCACTAAAGCCCATCACGGAAAGTTTTTCTATTGGGTATAATGCAGTGCACCCAACAGTTTCCATTTCGACTCCTGCAATACCTTCAAAGTGTAGCGCTGGATTTTGTTGAAGCATGGCGGTGATTAAGCGGCTACCTAGAATATCCCCAGATGCTTCGCCCGCTATTATTGCAATGCGCACCGTTAGCGCAGTATGCCGCGCTTAGAGTTAGCGCAAAAATCAGCCATTAGCATAACATCCTCATATTCTTTATATTGTTCTGTTAATAAGGTAATGGATTTTTGAATGCTGAGATCTTGGCGATAAAGGATTTTATAAGCATTATTTATGCGGGCTCTGGCAGTATCATCAAAGCCTTTTCGGCGTAACCCTTCTTTATTGATTCCATGTTGTTTTGTTGGTACTCCAGCGGCAATCAAATAAGGGGGAAGGTCTTTAGTGATAGTGCTTCCCATGCCCGTAAATGCATACTCACCTATATGGCAAAATTGATGTACTAAGGTAAAGCCACCTAAAATAACATGGTCTTGAATGGTGACATGACCTGCAAGCGTCGCATTGTTGGCAAATATTGTATGATTACCAATAATGCAATCATGCGCCAAATGTACATACGCCATAATCCAGTTATCATTGCCAAGCACTGTTTTGCCAATATCTTGTGCAGTTCCTATATTGAAGGTGCAACATTCACGGATGACATTGCGATCACCAATAATTAGCCGAGTTGCTTCACCGTTATATTTTTTATCCTGTGGAACTTCACCGATTGATGAAAACTGGTAAATTTTATTATCTTTGCCAAGTTCAGTATGACCCTGAATGACAACGTGCGGGCCGATCCATGTCCCTCTATCAATTTTGACATTAGCGCCGATTATTGAATATGCGCCAATGTTTACTCCATCTGCCAATTCTGCCCCTGGCTCAATGATGGCAGTGGGATGTATCAAGCGTCAGATCCTACAGCTGCACATTTTATTTCTGCTTTTGCCGCAAGTTTTCCATCTACATGGGCTTCTGTTTTGAATATCCAGAGCTTGCCTTTATGGCGTAATACTTCCGCCGTTAAGATAAGTTGATCCCCCGGAACAACTTGTTTGACAAACTTTACTTTATCCACGCCAACAAGAATGTATAGGGTATCGACTTGAGGCTCTTCACCCATGGTACGAAAACCCAAAAGACCTGTTGCTTGCGCCATTGCTTCAATAATCAACACACCTGGCATAATTGGCTCATCAGGAAAGTGCCCATTGAAAAATGGCTCATTAATAGTGACATTTTTAATTGCTGTTAATGATTTGCCTGATTCAAACTGGGTGACACGATCGACTAATAGCATTGGGTAGCGATGTGCTAGAAATCTGCGTATCTCTTTTACGTCCATTAAACTCATAATTTTTCCCCTAAGCGAATAGTTTCTAAAGTGGCAATTGTACTATAAGACTCAGGATTTAATAAGCTTTTCAAGTTGGCGTATTTTTTGTGACATTTTATCTAGTTGTGTAAAGCGGATAATATTTTTGCGCCATTGTCGGTTTTCACTGATAGGCATTCCTGATGAATAAATTCCAGCTACTTTGATGGAGCTAATCACCATTGACATGCCTGTGATAATCACATCATCAGCAATACTCAAATGTCCTGCAATAGCGCTTGCTCCACCAATTTGGCAACGTTTACCAATAGTCACACTTCCTGCAATAGCAGCACAGGCAGCAATAGCGCTATGTTCGCCAATATGAACATTGTGACCAATTTGAATGAGGTTATCTAGCTTAACGCCATCCTCAATAATAGTGCTACCAAGCGCTGCGCAGTCGATAGTTGTATTGGCGCCGACTTCAACGTCATTACCAATAATCACATTGCCAACTTGCTTTATTTTATACCACTCTTGCTGATGGGGTGCATAGCCAAAACCATCAGCGCCAATGACGACACCTGAATGCAGGCATGTATTTTCTCCAATTTGGCTATTTGCATACAGTGTCACATTGGCATGCAGGTGGGTATTCTTTCCAATAGAACAATTGTTATTAATGACTGAGCCTGCTTCAATGATTACAGCATCAGCAATATGAACCTGTTCACCAATTACAACATTAGCTCCAATGGATGCGCTATCCGCGATAGAAGCGCTATCTGCAATAATACTTGATGGATGGGTGCTTGCTTGAATAGCCTGCTTAGGGTGAAGTACAGCAATTGCTTGTGCGTAGGCAAGGTAGGGTGATTTATTGATTAGTACATTGTTGCCATGATAGCTTGCAGCTAAATCAGCGCTTAATATCATAGCTGATGCATTGCACTTATTGAGTTGGGAAAGGTATTTTCGTCCTGTAGCAAAGCTGATTTCACCTGCTATGGCGGCATCTAATGAAGATATGCCTGTGATGATTAAATCAGCGTTACCTTGTAGTTTTGACGAGGTTATCTTGGCTAGTTCACTGAGGGTTAAGACTGTCATTATTGTTGTTATTTCTATTTAATTGTTTTTCTCTCATTTTCTCGCGCAGGTATTCTAATACATTACGAGTAATATCAATGCGAGAATCTGCTGAAACATATTCTTGAACAATGAGATCTAGCCCCAACTGTGCTCTAACAATATGGATTGCATCATAGACTTCATTTTGTACTTTGTCTAAAGCGCGATCACGTGCGAAGCGAAACTCTTCACGAAAATCTTTCAGTGCACGGCTATGTGTTCTTTTAAGTGTGCGTAGTTTTCTTTCCATTTGAAGCTTTTCATCTGGGGATGAAAGGGATATTTCTGCCTTTTTTTCCATAAGTTTTTTAATTTCTATGGATTGTTCCGCTAGTTTTTCTTCATCTGGCAGAAATTTAGCCTTTAAATTGATGCTTGAGCGCTCAGCTTGTGGCGCTTGTTCCATTATCTTGCTGATGCTTACCACGCCGATAGATACCGGTTCTGCTAAAAGCTGTGTTGATAATAGGATATAAATAACCAGTGCTATCCCCAACGCTGGCATATTTATATGTGTGTTTATTGCTCTTATTAGATTCATATTCCTTGATTAGTCTAATTACAGTGCTTGTTTTAAGAACAGTCAAATTCTTAGAATGTAGCACCTAGTGAGAATTGTACCTTGCTCGTCTCATCGTCATCTTTGGCATTCAGCGGTTTTGAATAACTAACAGTTAAAGGTGCGCCTAGTGGCGTCATCCACGTTGCGCTTAATCCCGCTGAATAACGCATTTCATCAGCATCAAACTTATCATTAAAGACATTACCACCATCAACAAAGGCGCTGGCTTTTAAACCTTTAACATCACCTAAGAAGGGCATTGGAAATTGTACTGCGGCGGTGATTGTTGTACTTAAGTTACCGCCTCTAGAGGCGTCATTGGAATCTTTAGGTCCAAGACTATTGTGATCATATCCGCGTACAGAGCCTATGCCGCCAGCATAAAAGTTTTCATAGAAAGGTAGGTCTTTTGAGTCTCCCATACCTTTGCCATAAGATACACCGCCTTTAAGGGCAAAGGTAATATCATCAGTAATGGGTTGATAAAATTTAGCACGATATTTCAACTTGTAAAATTGTAAATCACTACCAGGAAAGCCAACTTCAACCGCAAGGCTTTGGCGTTGTCCTTTATTTGGAAAGAGACTTCTATTACGTGTGTCGTGGATATAACTCAGCGTACCCAATAGTTGATTATAGGTTTTACCATGATCAATTACAAACTGCTTGATATGATCGGGTGTGCTTGAGCTGGATGTTTTGATTTCACGATGTTCACCACCAATACTGAAGCGTAGGGAATTATCCTCTCCTAGAGGAATGGTGTAGTTAACATCAGCGCCATAAGAATCACTTTCATAATCAGAAATATCAGCTTCGTCTGCATTGGTTTTATTATAAAAGACATTAAAGCCGCGTCCGATACCATCTGTTGTATGGTATGGATTATTATAACTCATGCGCAAATTCTTGGTAGAAGCGCTATTTTCTGCTGCGATAGAGAGGCTTTTTCCTGTTCCCATAAAGTTATTTTGTGTAAGCCCCACATTAAACAGGAGACCATCACTCTGAGAATAGCCAACGCCTGCAGTAAATTGGTTCGATGAGCGCTCTTTAACAGTTACATCAAGATCAATTTGATCTCGGGTTCCTGCTACAGGTGAGGTTGTTATGCGCACAGTTTCAACAAATGGGAGGCGTTGAATGCGAATTTTAGAACGTTCGACTTTTTCTTTAGAGAACCATGAGCTTTCTAGTTGGCGCATTTCACGGCGGAATACTTCATCTTTACTGCGATAGTTACCACGAATATTGATGCGGCGTACATAGGTGCGTTGTCCTTTGTCTAGCTGAAAGTCTAGATTAACAATTTTACGAACCTTGTCAATTTGCGGGGAAATACGTAACTTAGAAAAGGCAAAACCTTGTTTGCCGACTTGTGCTTTAAGGTTTTTACGGGTCTTCTCCAGTGCTTGCTGGGAGAAGACTTGCCCCTTTTTCATATGGATTAGGCGACGTAATTTTTGTTGTGAAGTGCTGGAGTTAGAGTCTACTCTGATCGCGCCTACACGATATTGATCCCCCTCGTGAATATTAATATTAACAAATACAGCGCTTTTATCTTTTGATAGCGAGACCTGCGTTGAGGTTACCTCAAAATGTAAATAGCCACGATCTTTATAGAAGGCAGTTAGCTTATCAAGATCACCAACCAGTTTTTGTTTTGAGTATTTATCGCGTGAACTAAAGAAAGAGAATGAACTGGTACTTCCTGTTTCTAATAGTGACTTTAGAGTTGATTCAGAAAAGGCTTTATTGCCGCTAATACGCACTTTCTTAATGCGCGCAACTTTTCCTTCCTTAATTTTGATATTGACGGCGATACGATTGCGGGAAAGTTTTTTCAAGCCTGTTTGTACATTGGCTGCATAGTTTCCGCGTGCAAGATACTGACGTTTTATTTCTTTTTGGATTTGTGCAAGCGTTGCTTTATTTAGAGGGCGTCCTTTGGCAATGCCTGCACCCTTTAAAGCTTCAAGTATTGCCTTTGTGTCGATTAGATGATTGCCAGAGATATTAATTTCACCAACGGCAGCACGCTCTTTTACATTAACAATAAGAATATTGCCACGTTTACTTAGTCTAACATCTTCAAACAATCCTGTTTTATAAAGAGAGCTAACCATTTGAGCGGACATACGGTCATCATATTGTTGACCAACCCCAATCGGTAGATTATTTAAAACAGTCCCTGCTGCAATTCGCTCCAGTCCTTTTATCTCAATATCTTGAAGCACAAAGCTTGCAGCCCATGCGCCGTGACTAACGGCAAATAAGCAGCTTGCGAGTGAGAGTTGAAGAGTGTTTTTTATCATTATTATTATCCAACGAGTCTCATTATGTCATTATAAATTGCCAGCACCATTAACGTGCCAACCAGAAGCATACCGACCTGCGCCCCTGCTGCTTCAAATTTTTCAGAAACGGGGCTACCTTTTACTATTTCAATTAAATAATAGAAAAGATGTCCACCATCAAGCATTGGAATCGGTAATAAATTAAGTACGCCTAAGCTTAGGCTAATAATGGCTAGAAAGCCAAGGTAGACAGTAAAGCCAATGGTCGCACTAACACCTGCATAGTTTGCGATGGTGACAGGGCCGCTAATATTCTTAATAGAAGCTTCACCAATAATTAATTTCCCCATTACTTTGAGCGTCATAATAGACATTTTCCAAGTCTGGGAAGCACCTTGTGCGAGTGCCTCGCCAACGGAAGCATGATGTACAAAGAATAAGCTTTCTAAATCTTTTTTATCTTTATCACTGTATTGGCGAGCTAGGTGTACGCCCATCAAACCAATGGTTTTACCCTTAATTTCTTTGGCTTTTGGAGTCACTAATATAGTTTTTAGTTCATTCTGGCGTTGTATTTGTAATGCAACCTGCTTATCTGCATGTTGGTGTATATACTTTGTTATACTAGTAACGGAGTCAGTTTTGAACTTATCGTGGCTTATAATAATATCGTCTTTTTCTAATCCAGCGCTTGCTGCGGCACTATTTGGTAAGATTTGTATTATTTTTGCCGTATGTGGAGGTCGCCAAAAACTCATCCCTGTTTTGGTAAAATAATCTTTTTCGTCTTCTAATAGCCTTAGTGATGATAGATCCAGTTGACGAGTTATTTCCTGATCATCTTTTGTTTGTACTTTTATCGTAAGCTTGGGGTCTCGCAAATATTGATTTAATAAGGTCAAACGCACATCACCCATTGACGTAACTTGGCTATCATTAATGGCAATTATTTTATCTCTTTCTTGAAAGCCAGCTTGAGCCGCGGGTGTATCAGCAATAACAGAGCCAACATAAGGGCGTACAGAGTCAACCCCAATCATATACGTTGCAGCAAAGGCGAGAATAGCGAAAATAAAGTTAAAGACAGGACCTGCTAATACGACTAAAAAACGCTTCCACACGGCCTGACGATTAAATGCACGATGCACTTCATCCTTAGCGACTTTTCCCTCTCGTTCATCAAGCATTTTCACATAACCGCCAAAAGGAATAGCCGCGAGAACGTACTCTGTCTTATCCCCTTTTTTAGAGGTATAAGTCCAGAGTGGTTTGCCAAAGCCAATAGCGAAGCGTAATACCTTAATACCCAACTTACGTGCTACCCAAAAATGTCCAAATTCATGTACGGCAACTAAGACACCGATAGTGACAATAAACGCAATAATAGAGATTAAAATATTCATAATTGTTTTTTTTTATTTAAAAGTTACCAGCAAAATTAATGCTCAAGCATCCATAATTTTGCCTGTTTGCGGCTTTCATTATCCTGAATAAGTATTTCATCTATCGTTTCAGGAGTACCGCTTGTCGTTTTTTCTAATGCGTGTTCAATAACAGTAGGAATATCAGTAAAGCGTAACTGCTTATTTAAAAAAGCACCTACTGCAATTTCATTGGCAGCATTGAGGGCAATGGTTGCATTGCCTCCTGCCTGATGCGCGTCAAAGGCTAAGCGAAGACAGGGAAAGCGATTGAAATCTGCTTTTTCAAAGTCTAAACGAGCAGTCTTGAATAAATCTAATGGCTTCACCCCAGAGTTAATTCGCTCTGGCCAACCTAATCCATAAGCGATCGGTGTGCGCATATCAGGATTGCCTAATTGTGCCAGTACGGAGCCATCATTGTAAGAAACCATGGAGTGAATAGTACTTTGAGGGTGAATAACGACTTGGATTCTATCGCTCGCTATATCAAACAACCAGCAAGCTTCAATAACTTCTAGCCCTTTATTCATCATCGTGGCAGAGTCAACCGAGATTTTTTTTCCCATTTCCCAGTTCGGATGTGCTATTGCTTGCTCTGGGGTTATTTCATGGAGTGAGTTTATATCACGCGTTCTAAAAGGACCGCCTGATGCGGTCAATAATATTTGTTGTACACCCTGTTGCCCTGATATTGGCATGCATTGAAAAATAGCATTATGTTCGCTATCGATGGGGAGTAGGGTGGCGCCATTATTATGAATGGCATCCATAAATAGTTTACCCGACATAACCAGAGATTCTTTATTGGCGAGTAAGATGCGCTTACCCGCTTTTGCCGCAGCAAGATTAGGCAATAGCCCTGCTGCGCCAACAATCGCTGCCATCACAAAATCAACTTGTTCTAATTGTGATACATTTTCAAGTGATTTAGCACCAGATAGTACGATTGTTTCTGATGTTTTGTTTTTTAGTGCATTGGATAATTTTTCTGCTGCCTGCTCATCAACCATTACGGCATAGAGCGGTTGGTATTGAAGGCATTGTTGCAGCATTTTTTCTGCATTGGAATTTGCTGTTAATGCAATAATTTCATAGCTATCTTTATGTCTGGATAGTACATCTAACGTGCTAACACCAATACTTCCCGTTGAGCCAAGAATGGTAATACCTTTTTTATTCTTCATTTAGGAGCCATTGCCAATGATGAGTAAACCTAGTGTAAAGACAGGCAATGCCGCTAACAGCCCGTCAACTCTATCTAGAATACCACCATGCCCTGGTAAAATAGTACCGCTGTCTTTTTCACCCGCTTCACGCTTTAATAAACTTTCATATAAATCACCCGCGACAGAAATGGCTGCAACTAGTAGGGAAAGTAAGATAAAGATAAGGGAATGACCAAAGGAATAGCCAAAATAGAAACAAGCTAATAATGCCCAAATACCTGAGCCAAACAGCCCACCCTTAAAGCCTTCTATTGTTTTTCCTGGGCTTAAATTAGGTGCTAACTTGGTTAATCCCATCATTTTTCCTGCAAAATAAGCAGAGCTATCTGCAATGGCAACGAGAAAAATCAAATACAAAACAAGTACAGGTGTTTGTGCGTGTAATTCAATCAGGGAAAGCCAAGCAGGAATTAATATCCATAATGATGAGATGGGCAGCAACCATGCTTTGTTTTGGAAGCTTTTATCACCTTGGTAGCTATACAAAAGGGTTAAGGCATATGCCCACCAGAGAGCGCCGATAATAATAAGCGTCCAGTGAGTAGCTGTCCATAAATAGCTTATAACGGCTATCAATAGGAGTAGGGCGATAAAGTTACTGCGTGGTTTCTCATGCTTGAAGCCCGTAAGATTAGCCCATTCCCAGCCTGCTAGGGTGATTAAAACAATCATGGAAATAACAGCAAACAGAGACGAGGGTAACAATAACACCCCTAGTAGTACGGCAAGTGCAAGTAATACACCTGTTATCACGCGTTGCTTAAGCATATTTATTCTCCTTTAGCTGTTTGTACCTGCTCTCCCGTCCTACCAAAGCGTCGTTGGCGGCTAGAAAAATCCTCAATTGCTAACTGTAACTCATTTCTATTAAAATCTGGCCAGAGAACATCGGTAAAATAAAGCTCAGTATAGGCTAATTGCCATAATAAAAAATTACTGATACGCCTTTCTCCACCCGTTCTAATAAATAGATCGGGGTCAGGTAAATGCTGTGTTGATAAAAGGCGATTAAATGCATTCTCATCTATTGTAGCAGAATTGTCTTTAATGGCTTGCTGCTGCATTTTATGTGATGCCTGTAAGATATCCCAGCGCCCGCCATAATTTGCAGCGATTACCAAACGTACGCCTTTTCCCGATGCAGTGAGTTTTTCGACCTGTGTAATTTTTTGCTGAAGCTTTTTAGAAAATGCAGATCGATCACCAATAAATTCTAATATGACGCCATTTTTAGCCAATGATTTAGCTTCTCTTTCCAAAGCCATCATAAAGAGCTTCATTAAGCCACTGACTTCTTCTTCTGGGCGCTTCCAGTTTTCACTACTAAATGCAAAGAGAGTAAGGCACTCTACACCTATACCATTGCACATCTTAATGATTTCTCTAACGGTTTCTACGCCTTGTTTGTGACCAAATAAGCGCGGTCTGTGTTTTTCTTTTGCCCACCGACCATTACCATCCATCACGATGGCAATATGGCGAGGGATTATTTGTTTTGTTTTTTTTGCGATAGTGTTGCTCACCTCATCCCCTTGTTATTTTTGTTTATTCATTGAGGATTAGACTTCCATCAATTCGCTCTCTTTTTTATCAATATGTACATCGACTTGCTTAACATATTGATCTGTTAATTTTTGAATTTCGCCTTGTGCTCTGCGTTCATCATCTTCTGAAATATCTTTATCCTTCTGCAAGGACTTGAAATCAGCATTTGCATCACGACGAATATTGCGGATCGCAATTTTAGCCCCTTCCCCTTCACCCTTCACCACTTTAACCAAATCTCTACGGCGCTCTTCTGTTAGTGGTGGCATAGGGACTCGAATGACGGTGCCTGCACTCATTGGATTCAAACCTAGATCTGATGTCATAATTGCTTTTTCGATGACAGGAACGAGTGGAGACTCCCATACAGAAATGCTTAGTGTGCGTGCATCTTCTATTGATACATTGCCAACTTGGTTCAATGGCACTTGTCCGCCATAATAATCAACAGTAATGTGATCTAGTATGCTCGGATGAGCGCGTCCTGTGCGTATTTTGGTTAAATCACCTTTTAAAGACTCAATAGACTTTTTCATTCTTGACTCTGCGTCTTCTATAATCTCATCAATCATTTCTTACACCTTTTGGTTCTAATAACGGCTTAGGTTGTGCTCTATTTTATTCAAGTTCAATACAGAAATTGAGCAAAATAGAGTTCAAGTTGAGTCGTTACGATTCTATTTTTGTTCCAATTGACTCCCCTGCAATCATTGCAGCTAAAGCCCCTTTGTCAAACAGTTTAAAAACACCTAATGACATTTTGTTTTCACGACACAATACCATTGCGGTTAAGTCCATGACACCTAGCTCGCGTGATATTGCTTCGTCATAGCTTAAACTATCATAGCGTTTAGCATTATCATTTTTCATGGGGTCAGAGTCATAAATGCCATCTACTTTAGTCGCTTTTAGCAGTAGATCAGCTTCTATCTCAATTGCGCGAACGCTGGCGGCGGTGTCTGTTGTAAAATAAGGATTCCCCGTGCCTGCAGCAAAGATAACAATATCTCCCTTGTCTAAATATTCTCTAGCACTGAGGGCAGAGTAAGGTTCACCAACCTGATCAATGGCTAATGCAGACATCACACGGCAGTTTACACCCTGTTTCTTGATTGCATCCTGCATTGCCAAGGCGTTCATTACGGTTGCTAGCATACCCATCTGATCCGCACTAACACGGTCAATGCCACTTTGTGCTAGCCCTGCGCCACGAAATATATTCCCCCCTCCTATCACAAGAGCGAGCTGGATACCCTTTTTTTGTTGTTCAATAATATCGGTAGCTGTTTGTTTTAATATGCTAGGGTCAATTCCAAAATTGAGCTCTCCCATTAGAGCTTCGCCACTTAATTTTAATAAAACACGTTGTATTTTTTTTGACATTCTGAAGAAAATCTCTTTTTTTAAATGATGGCTTACTAAGTATAGGCAAAAAAAAGGAGCGTTTCTACGCTCCTTTTAGTCATTCACAGCAAATGGAAGCTACTTGCCAACTTGTGCCATGACTTCAGCAGCAAAATCCTCTTGCTTCTTTTCAATACCTTCGCCAACTTCATAACGCACAAAGCTAACAACGTCTGCATTAGCACCTTCTAATAGTTTAGCAATCGTCGTATCAGGATCTTTAACAAAATCTTGACCTAATAGTGTAATGTCAGATAGATACTTACGTATACGACCTTCAACCATTTTTTCAATAATGTTTGCGGGTTTGCCGCTTCCCTCTGCTTGAGCAACAAGAATCTCTTTTTCTTTTGCAAGATTCTCCGCAGGAACATCCGCTTCAGCAACGCAAAGAGGACGGCTTGCAGCGATATGCATAGCGATATCTTTGCCCAGAGTCTCATCACCACCTGTCATTGCTAAAGCAACACCAATGCGAACACCGTGACTGTAAGCAAATACCTGTCCTTCAGGAGCAGAAACTAATTCAAAGCGACGTACCTGAATGTTTTCACCGATTTTGTTGATCAGTCCAGTGCGAACTTCTTCAATACTTTCGCCACTATCCAAAGGTAATGCAGAAAGTGCAGCAATATCAGCGGGTTGGTCTGCTAGAACGCGAGCAGCAACGGCATCAACAAAACTCATGAAGTTTTCATCTTTTGCAACAAAGTCGGTTTCACAGTTAACTTCAACGATAGCAGCTTCTTTGCCATCATCAGAAATAGCAATAACAACTTTACCTTCAGCAGCAATACGACTAGATTTTTTGTCAGCTTTTGCTGCGCCTGTTTTACGCATTTCGTCAATCGCTGTTTCTAGGTCGCCATTTGTTTGAACCAGCATTTTTTTGCAGTCCATCATACCTGCGCCAGTACGCTCACGTAATTCTTTTACCATTGCAGCTGTAATAGCCATAATATAATTCTTCCTAAAACTCTTTAATCAAAACCTTGCAAATAGTCGTTTGAATAGCTTGCAGGGTTTAGGTTTAATTCAATAAAAACCACCCGCACGGGGCTAAGAAAAGAGAGTTCAATAACAATACGAATCTTAGCCTTACTCCTATAGTGGGCGATAGATGATTACTCTGCTTCTACTTTAGCAGGTTCTTCTGTTTTTACTGCTTCCACTTTTGCAGGCTCAGCCTCAACTGTTGCTTCTTTCTCAGTGCTTTCAGCTTTAACATCTTCAGCAGGTTCTTCTTCTGTTGTAGGAGCGGCTGTTTCTTTTGTCGCTGCTTCCATATCTGCCGCAGTTGTTGCGCCACTGAGGTGTCCATCAGCAATAGCATCAGCCATAGCAGACGCATAAAGTTGGATAGCTCGAATAGCATCGTCATTACCAGGAATAACGTAGTCAACATTATCTTGTGAGTTATTCGTATCAACAATGCCAATAACAGGAATGCCTAATTTAACCGCTTCTTTTACCGCGATATCTTCATGCCCCACATCAATAATAAAAAGTGCGTCCGGAAGTTTCTTAAGGTGCTTAATACCACCTAGTGTTTTTTCAAGTTTTTCTTGCTCACGGCTTAGCGTTAATACTTCTTTCTTTACTAGGCGTTCCATTGAGCCATCTGCCTGCATTTTTTCTAAATCATGCAAACGACGTACAGATTGTTTAACCGTTTTATAGTTTGTTAGCATTCCACCCAACCAGCGGAAGTTAACGTAAGGCATTTTACAGCGAAGCGCTTCTTCTTTAACAGTATTTTGTGCAGCACGTTTAGTGCCAACAAACATTACTTTGCCGCCTTTTGCTGCAATTTTACCAGCCATGTTTAATGCGTCATTAAACATAGGGAGTGTTTTTTCAAGGTTGATGATATGAATTTTATTGCGGGCACCAAAGATATAAGGTGCCATTTTTGGATTCCAATAACGAGTCTGATGTCCGAAATGAACACCTGCCTCTAACATTTGACGCATGGTAACTCTTGCCATAATAATTTTCCTTTCTATTGGGTTAGGCCTCCACATATCCCATCCAACAACTGACTTTTCATTCTAGTAGGTCAATGAAAACCAGCACCCTGCTGTCTGTGTCGATACGTGTGAGAAATATAAATGGGTACTTTCTGCATTAAAAAAGTTACCCGAATCAATAATTTTACAAAATATTGCGCGCGCTTTATACCACAATATCCTCATTGA
The DNA here is from genome assembly GCA_023146675.1 of Cocleimonas sp. Taxonomy (GTDB): domain Bacteria; phylum Pseudomonadota; class Gammaproteobacteria; order Thiotrichales; family Thiotrichaceae; genus JAGLBW01. Next base: position 30,421 of record JAGLBQ010000005.1, read on the forward strand.
AACCACTTTCCTGCTATCATTCACGTAAATTAAACTCAAGGATAGTAGAAGCACGTATGAGTATCATTATTAAAAATGAAGAACAAATAAGTAAAATGCGCATTGCAGGAAAGCTTGCGGCGGATGTATTGGTTATGATTGAGCCTTATATTAAGGCGGGTGTTACTACCAATGAATTGGATGCAATTTGCCACGACTATATAGTCAATATGCAAAAAGCTATACCTGCCCCGCTTGATTATCATGGTTTCCCAAAATCTATTTGTACTTCTGTTAATCATCAGGTGTGTCATGGCATTCCAAGTGAGAAAAAACTCAAAAAAGGAGATATGATTAATATTGATATTACCGTGATAAAAGATGGACTGCATGGTGATACGAGTAAAATGTTTTTTATTGGGAAACCAAGTGTTGCTGCGAAGCGAGTTAGTGATATTGCACAGAAATCACTTTA
>JAGLBQ010000050.1 GCA_023146675.1 Cocleimonas sp.
GGCAATCAAACGAATCCTGCGTAGTAAGGCAAATTTTGGCATTCTAGAGGGGTTTCTCTCCGAGCTATTATTTGAGGATATTCACATCCTTGATGTATTGGAAAGTAATAAAGATAGCAAGCGTGATAAATTTAACCGTCTTGATATTAAGGTCAAGGATGCTAATGGCGATATTATTCCTTACAGGTTCCTTAATCTTCTTGTTTAACCTGATGCGTCATAAATCCAATTTCTTTAAACGCGCCATATTGCTTGAACTTAATTTCTCGCATTAGCGCTTCTAGCAAGTATTCTGCCGTCATTTCTTTTGTTGAAAAACGATTTTGTCGCAGAGCTGTGGCAAAGTCTCCAGGAGTGATGCCTTGTAAAGCGCGTACTTTATTTTTAAAGGTCTTTTCATCTTTGATGGGATCACTACCAGCATCTGCTAATGTTTGTTGAAATAGCACCCATGCCTGAGCTGCCTTTAAGTAATCAAATTTAACTTTCAGATCAAAACGACGCAGTGATGCTTGATCTAATACTTCCATCAAATTGGTGGTACAAAAGAAGAGTCCCTCAAATTGTTCCATTTGTGTTAGGAGCTCATTTACTTGTGTAACTTCCCATGATTCACGTGAGAGAGTGCGATCTCGCAAAAAACTATCGGCTTCATCAAGCAACAAAATAGATTGATCATATTTAGCTTGTTCAAACATATTACAAATATTGCGCTCTGTCATACCTATATAAGGGTCAAGCAAATCTGATGCACGTTTAATCAATAGTGGTTTTTCCAGCACATTAGCAAGCTGATGTACAAATTCACTTTTACCAGTACCCGATGGACCATAAAAGCAAAAGGTACCCTTTAGGCTTTTCTTCAAGCCTGTTTGCAAGCCTGCTAAATCATAATCAGGATTTACACCTTCTAGGCGATACGTTAGAACACTAGGGTGTGGATTGGATAAATTTTTATCATAACCCATTGCATTTAACGTATTGCTCAGGATACGCTCCATACTTGCTTCAATCTGTATTTGTTGTTTTTCGCCTAGCGCTTTTACCACATTAACGGCACGTGAGATGAGCGCAGGGGCGAGGCTTTCATTGTTTGAAATTTTATCAATCCATGCTTCGCTAACGGATAAATCTCCGACATGCTTTTTAATAATATGAAAGCGGGTACTTTTAGGCGGTATTTTTAGCTCTACAATATAGTCAAAGCGGCGAATAATGGCTTCATCAATATGACTGATTACATTAGAAACCCACAGAGTAGGGAGCTGGTTGCTCTCCAAAATATGATTTAATGAACCCTTTTTAGCATTGGTGCTAGTGCGGATACCAAAGCGTTCCATACTGCCATCGCGAATAAAAGCATCCTCAATTTCGTCAAATAGAATCAGGGTGTTTTTTTTACGCTTCAAGACTTGTAGGCAAAGGCGATAAGAATCCATGCGCGAAGAATGATCTTCATCATCATAATAATTACTGCTAACAACATCAGCAGAAACCTCGTATAACTGCATTTTTAATGAAGTCGCAAGTGTGCGTACCATTTCAGTTTTACCTGTTCCTGGTACGCCATAAATAAGTACATTAACGCCTTTTCTGCTTTCTTTGCTGCTGATTTCTAGATAGCGGTGTAGTAGCTGATAATCATTTTGCAAGTGTTTAAAGTCATCAGGTTGCAGGGTTGATTTTTTACCAGGTGCAAAAAAGCGTGTTAATGACTTCATCATATCAGGCTGACTGTCATCCAGAAGCACCTCACCCATATCGCCAATGGTAGCGAGTTGATAAAACAATTGCCCTGTATCGCGTGACAGACGTGCTAATCCAGTGCGATATAACAAGCCATCAGAAGATAATGCTTTACGTACTTTAGTTGTATTAATGTCTAAAATAACAGCTAATGCATTGATGATATTAGCAGAGGATAAAGAGCCTAAAATCTCGGTTACATTTTCAATCTCACGTACCGTATTGAGTATCATGCAAAATGACAACAGCTCTTTTTCCGCTGTATTCATGCCAATTAGGTCAGCAAGCTTATCCATATTATTAAATAAGGGGCCTTGCTTAATATTGATTAATGCTGCATTTTTTTTATGCAACGGCTTCAAGAGTTTGCGCAATTTTTTCTTTTTCAGCCTATCATCTTCATATTTTTCAATCAGATGCTCAAGACCAATAAAGGTTAATACTTTATCGTATTCTTCTAGACCATAACCCATACTCATTAGTGTATAGCCACGTAAATCTATCAGTGTGCGTAATATCCAACGTTCAATAATGGGGCGGTATTGTTCAGATGTTTCGGGGAAATAATTATTTGCCATAGGGGTTTAGTCATATGTTAGTTATTCTTTGAGTGATTGTTATTATAGAGCAATCAAGAAAAATACTATCAATTTATATTGGAATGGTTGTTGAAAATAATCTATTCCATGCTGTGCTTTATCAACGATAATTTCTAAAACAGGCGATAACAAAAAAAGTGCAAACTATTTTTGCGGAAGTTTCTCTTTAGATTTTCAGTATAATCTCATCCACACATGATTTGCGCTTGATGCAACCATCCAATCATGCAACTATCCGCGCTCTATAAAAACAACGGTATAATGGTAATAGAGATGAGCGAGCAAAAAATGTTGAGTAGTGAAAATACATTAAACGATTTATGTTAAATACTATGATTGAAGTAGCTAAAAGAAAAAGCTTGCGAGGGTCTTTGACAGATAGTGTTCTGAGATTCTGGGAATGAAAGAACTACCTGTAAATATTACGATCAGTACAGTATTGCTAAAAATAGTAAAGCATCTTAAAACAAATAAGGTTGATATATGACATTTTCCTCTCTCGGTCTTGCCGAGTCATTATTACGCGCTGTTAAAGAGCAGGGCTATGATAAACCAACCCCGATTCAAGCACAGGGGATTCCTGTTGTGTTGCAGGGCAAGGATATTATGGCTGCGGCGCAAACGGGGACAGGTAAAACGGCAAGTTTCACCTTGCCTTTATTGCATCGTTTATCGCAGGGGCGCAAGGTTGGAGTTAATCAGGCGCGAGCTTTGGTATTAACGCCAACGCGTGAACTAGCGGCGCAAGTTGAGGCTAGTATTACTACTTATGGAAAATATATGCCGCTGACTTCTATGGTTGTTTATGGTGGTGTAAAAATCAATCCACAAATGATGCGCTTACGCAAGGGGACGGATATTCTGGTGGCAACGCCAGGTCGCTTGCTTGATCTTTATAGTAAAAATGCAGTGAAGTTTGATCATTTAGAGGTGTTGGTACTAGATGAAGCGGATCGTATGCTGGATATGGGATTTATCCATGATATTCGCAAAATTATCGCGTTATTACCTAAAAAACGTCAGACTTTACTTTTTTCAGCCACTTTTTCTGCAAAAATTCGCACATTGGCAGAAGGCTTGTTGCAAAAGCCTGTCATGATCGAAGTAAGCCCAAGAAATACCGCTGCTAAAACGGTGAAGCAGGCCGTATTTGAGGTGGATAAAAGTCAAAAATCAGCGTTATTGAGTCATATAGTGCGCAATAATGATTGGCAACAAGTCTTAGTTTTTATGCGTACTAAGCATGGGGCTAACCGTTTAGTAAAGCGTTTGGATAAGGATGGTTTACGTGCTGCTGCTATCCACGGCAATAAAACACAGAATGCACGTACAAGGGCATTGGCTGATTTTAAATCTGGTAAAGTACGTGTTTTGGTCGCTACGGATATTGCTGCGCGTGGGATTGATATTATTGATTTACCGCATGTGGTTAATTTTGAATTGCCTAATATATCGGAGGATTATATTCATCGTATTGGTCGTACAGGGCGTGCGGGTTCAGAAGGCGAGGCGATTTCTTTAGTGAGTGCAGATGAGGTGGAGCTACTTCAGGATATTGAAAATCTGATAGGTCAAACATTAGTGCGTGAGCAAGAGGTGGGTTTTGTACCTAGTCATAACGTACCATTGACTAAATTCAACCCAAATGCAAAGCCTAACAAGGTAAATAAGCCTAAAAAACCAAAGAAATCTAAGCAAGTTTATAACAATTCAGAGCAAGGTAATAAAAAAAGACCACAGAGAAATAATGATAGTCGCAAGAAAAAATCTGCAGGAGGGGATAGTACAGAAAAGAAAGAGCCTATAAGTAGGAAGCCGCGTCGTGCTTTGCGTCCAAAGGGAGTCGGTGCTAAACCCAAGAGATAATGATTAGCCCATAAAAAAAGAGCAAAAACCTTATGGCTTTGCTCTTTTTTATAAGTCCAAATAAATGAATAGTTGGACTTAAATATCGTTTGTGGCTATTAAAGCGCTACGATGTTCTCTGCTTGAGGACCTTTTTGTCCTTCTGTTACAGTGAACTCAACTTTTTGCCCTTCAGTTAAAGTTTTGAAACCATCGCCAGAAATTGCACTGAAATGAGCGAAAACATCAGGTCCAGATTCTTGCTCGATAAACCCAAATCCTTTCGCTTCGTTGAACCACTTAACGGTTCCAGTAGTAGTAGACATGTATAGAAATATCCTAATTTTATTCAAAAGTAATGCTAACTTCGTATGAAGTCAGTTAGCCAAAAAGTACAAATTATGCTCTTCAACTAAGGCGAATTATATAGAGCTTATCTGGCTAGTCAATAAATACCTGATAACTGAGTATGCATTACACAGTTTTTGAAGGGTTGTTGTTTAATACTTACCCTCTTTTTTCATTTTTGCGATACGCTGTCTGGCTAGTGCCGCTGCTTTCGTTCTTGGAAAGTAACGATTTACATCTTCTAGCGCACGGCGTGCATAAACCCAGTTTTTCAACTCATAAAAACTAAAGCCGAGTTTGATAGCTGCATCGGGGGCTTTTTCACTTTTTTTATAGCGTTGCAAGACTTTTACAAATTCATCTACTGCTCCCGTGTAGTTTTTTTGTGAGTACATGACTTCACCTATCCAGTATTGTGAATTAGCGGCTAATGGGCTTGCAGGATACTTCGTTATATAGTTACGAAATGCTCGGATCGCAATGCTAGGTTGTGCATTTACATTTTTATAGGCTTGATTGTAAGCTATCTTTTCTTGTTGTGTTGGATTACGAGTTTTACGGGGCGGTATTTTTACAACCTCTGCTTTGCCAGTTAATTTTGCTTTAGGTTTTTCTTGTGTTTGAGTTGGAGCTTTGATCGGCAATTTTTTATTTTTGGCTTTTACTTGAGCATTAGGTTTTTTAGGGACACTTTGGGTTGCTTGAGTGGCTTGCTTTTTGGTAATGATATAAATACGTTTAGACAATCCATCGATGCGTGCATCTACGCCAAGAAAATTATTTTTTTGCGTTTTTTTGAGATTTTCAATCGTATGTTGTAAGTATTCATTTTCGCCACGTAAAGTACGGACATCCTTTCCCAGTGCATCAATCCGTTGGAATAATTCAAGTAATGCTTCGCTATTGTCTCTTGCTTGTACTGGGGTGATAAATAATAAGCTTAAAAGTAAAGGGAGGAGTAAGCTATTTTTCAATTGGGGTATATTCATAATAGAAAAGCTCGCAGAGTTGGTTAAAATAGAGAATCTAGGTTCTCTATTTTATACAAATTAAGTTCACTATGAAGAGTGGTAGTTGACGAATTGGAGCTTTTTTCTTCATGATGAAATGTTAACTTTGAATATTTATATAGAATTCAAGTAGTAAAAAATCTATAACTTAGTAGGTTACGTAGTTAATTTCTACTCTGCGGTTTTTACTCCATGCGGTATTATCATGAGATGGAACTAATGGCTTTTCTTCACCGAAAGCAACATTTTCCATTTGCTCAGATCCTACATTTTTGAAGGATAAATATTGCCTGACGGTCTCGGCACGACGCTCTGATAGGGCAACATTATACTCGCGTGAACCACGCTCATCAGCATGACCTTCTAGTCGAATTCGCATTTCTGGGTAATTTGCAAGCAACTCTGCGTGAGCAGCGAGTATAGGTTTATACTTCTCAAGGATGGTTGCTTGGTCATAATCAAAGTAGATAACACGCTGTGCTAATATGCTATTAGGGTTTTTAATATCTGCTGGAGTAAGTGGTTTGTTTTTTCCTTCAGCCATTAAAGCGTCTATAGCAGATTGAATTTCTGCATCAATAGCAGCTTGTGAATCTGGGTCAACCCCAAATCCTTGTGACTGTGCGCCACCACTTTTGCCACTGTCCATACCAAGATCTTTTGTATCGATGCCCTGAGAGTTAAAGCCATCTGTTGAAGCACTTCCGCCGCCTCCACCACCGCCAATGAGTCTTTCTTTGCCAGCAAGATCTTTACCAGAAAAGTCTTGACCACGATTACTACCGCTTTTATTGACGGTTGTTGTGGTCATTCTGTTTTTCTTATCTGATTTTTTATTTTGAAGCTGAGAACATCCCGCAAGAGTCAATGCGCTAATCAAAAGAGGTAGAAGATAAATTTGTGCCCGCGTTGCTTGTTTCATTGTTACTTCCTTCAAGTTTTAAATATAGGTGTGATGTTCAAGTTATACTTTATTAGTGTGACTGAGTATAGCTTAGCGTATATAAGGTGACCAAGCAGGTTCTCGAACTTCACCTTCAGGTGCATGAAGTTCTTGTTTTGATTTGCCATTGTCGCTGACAACCACTAACTTTCCCCGTCCTTTACGTTGAGTCGCATAAGCAATCATCGTTCCATTAGGCGCTAAAGAAGGAGATTCATCATACTTCCCTGTTGAAATTATATCAGCCCCTGAACCACCCATTTGCATGATAGCTATACGAAATTGCCCGCCATTACGTCGAACCAAAGCAATTTTATTACCAACAATATCAGCGGCAGAATTGTAACTCCCCATAAATGTCATACGCCTTGCTTGTCCACCATGGGCTGGAATTTTATAAAGTTGAGCGGCGCCTCCGCGATTAGAGGTGAATATGATGGCGCGACCATCACCGCTCCAAGCAGGTTCAGTATCGATTGCACGATCATTGGTTAGCCGCTTCAAAGCACCATTGTGAACTGAAAGGATATATATTTCAGAATTGCCATCAACAGATAAGCTCATTGCAATTTGTGAGCCATTAGGTGACCATGTTGGCGCACCATTAATCCCTTTTTTTCCTGAAATTATACGCTTCTTTCCAGTGAAAATATCTTGCACATAAATGGCTGATTTGCCGCTCTCAAAAGAAACATAAGCAAGTTTTGACCCATCAGGAGACCAGCTAGGTGACATAATTGGCTGGTTAGAGTTTAGGATAATATGTGGGTTATAACCATCTGAGTCAGCAATATAAAGTCGGTAGTGCTTATTTGGACGATGACCTGTTGATGTCACATAGGCTAAGCGTGTATCAAATGCGCCTTTTAAGCGGGTGATGCGTTCAAAAATTTTATCAGCAGCTTTGTGCGCCATGCGTCGCCTATTTGTCACGTGTCCAATGCGAAAAACGGCTGCTTTGCTGCCTGTACTTATTTCGATTAGCTCAATATCTAGACCTGTTTTTGCTAATCTTCCGCGAATTAAGTACTCTGCTTTAATTGTTTTTAATACAGTCGCCGATAAAGCCCCTCCAAAAATGGATAGTTTGGTCTTATTTGTTAGGCGTTGTGTGGTAAATCTACCGCTTCGCTTTAAGTCTGCTTCTATAATAAAATTAGCTCCACCAGAAATAGGTGCTATTGCGATAGGAACACCATCACCTGCACTTTTGGATATATGTAACTCAAGCTCTGCCGTTGATGTGCTTGGTAAAACAAACAGTATCAGCATTGCAAATAAAGCGTAAAACCAGTGGGTATCATGACTTGTCATTCTTTATTGATCATCCATTGTTATTAAAAAAGTGCGGTCTAAATCATTTCTACTCGGTCTTGGCAAAGGTTCTGCATTTTTATAAGCTTGTATAATGGAAGCGCAATAAGTAGCATCGCCACCACAGCGAACCATCTCTACAGCACCACGTATATAACCGCTTGGAGAGACTTTTATTCTAACTTTTGCTGACATTCCCTGAGTACCAGGAGGAATCTGCCAGCGTCGTTTGACATGGGTTACAATTCTTTTTCCCCAGTTTGTTTTTGCTTTTAATTTTGCCGCTTTCGATGCGTATGCTTTGGCTGCTGTGAGTTTAGCCTCTAATACTTTTTTCTTAGCTATAATGGCAGCCTGTTTCTTTTGCTCCTTCTCTTCTGTTGCTTTTTTTTCTGCGGCTATTTTCTTTTCTTTTTCTAGACGCTTTTTTTCATTCCATTTTTTAATGGATGCGTCACGAATTTTTTTATCCCTAGCTTCTTTCTTTGCTTTAGCTGCTACAATTTTTGCTTTTTTGGCATCCTCCTCTTTTTTCTTTTTTGCTTTTGCTTTTTCGCGAGCCTTTTTTGCAGCGTATTTTTTTGCCGCTTTTTCCTTGGCAGCTTTCTTTTTGGCTTTTTTTATGGCGTACTCTTTAGCTGCTTTTTCTTTTGCCTTTTTCTCAGTGTATTCTTTGGCAGCTTTTTCCTTAGCTGCTTTCTCTTTGGCTTTTTTTATAGCGTACTCTTTAGCTGCCTTTTCTTTTGCCTTTTTCTCAGTGTATTCTTTGGTAGCTTTTTCCTTAGCTGCTTTCTCTTTGGCTTTTTTTATAGCGTACTCTTTAGCTGCTTTTTCTTTTGCTTTTTTCTCAGTGTATTCTTTGGCAGCTTTTTCCTTAGCTGCTTTCTCTTTGGCTTTTTTTATAGCGTATTCTTTAGCTTCCTTTTCTTTTGCCTTTTTCTCAGTATATTCTTTGGCAGCCTTTTCCTTGGCTTTCTTTTCGGCATATTCCTTGGCTGCCTTTTCTTTTACCTTTTTTTCAGCATATTCTTTAGCTGCATTTTCCTTTTCAGCCTTTTCTTTGGTTTTCTTTTCGGTATATGCCTTAGCTGCCTTCTCTCTGGCATCTTTTTCAGCCTGTTTCTCTTTTTTGCGCTTTTCTGTTGCTAGTTTTTGTTTTCTTCTTTCCTTGTCAGTATTAGCCTTTGTACGGTTTTTTTGTTCTGCCAATAATTTTGCAGCTTTTTGTGCGACTAATAACTTGGCGGTATTGTCTAGGGCAGGTTGATCATTATTTTGTTCGTTTTCTTTTTCGGTTACTTCAATGTTAGCAGGCGGTATATTAGCGTCTAGAGGCTGGATGCTCGCTAGTGGAATCTCCTGAATCAGCTCAATGGGTATTCCAGCTTCTTGTCCTACTGGAGGTTCTGTCCAGTTGAAACTAACGATAAAAATCATCACAATCAATAAATGAATAATGATTGCTATTAGTAATGCGCTGGGATGTTTTAGTATTTCTCTTAGCATGTGGTTTAGTTGGTTTTTGGTTCAGCCATTAAGTTGATGCTTTTAGCACCTGCTTTTTGTGCAGCAATCATCGCTTGCATTAGATAGCGATAAGCAACCTCTTGGTCGCCCCTTATATAAACGGGGCGTACTTTGTTATTTGTTGATTGGCTATTTTTAAGTTGACCTACTAAATACTCAGTTAGTTCAGTTATACGAACTTGATCACCGTCGTCGTTGAAGTAATCCCCCTGCTGATTGACAGAAATTATTATTGGCGTCTGATTATTGGTAGGAACTGCTTTTGCTTCGGCATCAGGCAGGTTTATTTGTACGCCTGTTTGTAACATAGGTGCTGTTACCATAAAAATAACCAGTAGCACCAGCATCACATCAATATAAGGAACAACATTCATCTCTGCCATTGCACGTCTGCGTTTGCATTTTCTAGCCATGACAAAGCCCTATAATGTTTTTTGATTGAGTGTTTGTCGCTCAAGTAATGTGGTAAACTCTTCACGAAAATTTTCATAACGCACTGCGATTCGATCAACCTTATCGCTATAGCGATTATAAGCAACAATCGCAGGAATGGCGGCTAATAAGCCAATAGCGGTGGCAATAAGCGCCTCGGCAATACCAGGTGCGACGACAGCTAAGGTAGCTTGCTGCATTTCCCCTAGAGAAATAAATGAATTCATAATCCCCCACACCGTACCAAATAATCCAATATAAGTACTGATAGAGCCTACAGTAGCAAGGAATGATAAATTTTGTTCCAATCTGTCTAGTTCGCGAGACTCCGCAACACGCATTGATCGTTGTGCGGTGGTCACTATGGGAAGGTGGGTGATATTTTCATTTTGCTGAATACGTAAATATTCATGGTAACCACTAAAGAAAATTTTCTCCATACCGAGTCGTTTAGGCTTGTGTGCTAAATCATCATAGAGTTTTTTTAGTGATACCCCGCTCCAGAAGCGATCTTCAAATTTTTCCAACTGTCGTGAAGCAGAGCGTAGTTGTGATGATTTTATTAGCATTAGAGCCCAAGAAAGCAATGAGGCGATTACCAAGATAGCCATTACGATTTGTACGACTAAGCTTGCCTCGCTAATAAGCTTTATAATGGTATTGTCAATGGATACGTCTGACACGTTATTACTCCTGCTAGTAATGGAAAGTTATTTGAGAAACATGGATGTTTCTCATTTGCTCTAAAAATAGTTTCAAACAGGGCATTATAGTTGGATTTATGATGGTTGCTCTAATTGTGGTATTAATATTTGGTAATATGGTGTTTTTACAACAATTCTGAGGTAGATACAATTTTAGAGTGTCGCTGTGTGGGGGAGGGCAGCGACATTGAGATATCTATAGTTGGTGTTTTTCACAAGCAATTAATGTATTTTTCATTAGCATGGCAACCGTCATAGGTCCAACTCCGCCAGGAACAGGTGTTATCCAAGCGGCTCTTTCAGCTGCTTTGTCAAATTCAATATCACCTGCTAGCTTACCGTTTTCTAGGCGATTAATGCCGACATCAATAACCGTTGCGCCTTTTTTAATCCAATCACCTTTAACTAAGCCTGCTTTTCCAACAGCAACAATAACAATATCAGCTTGGGCAACTAGTTCAGGCGTGTTGCTTGAAAATCGATGACAAATAGTGACGGTAGCACCTGCTAGTAATAGTTCCATCATCATTGGGCGACCAACAATATTTGAAGCACCGACAATAACAGCATGACGTCCTTTATAGGTTTCGCCAATAGAATCAAGTATATGCACAATGCCATACGGGGTGCAGGGGCGCATTCCAGGAATACGGAGTGCCAGTTTGCCAATATTTAAAGGGTGAAAACCATCGACATCTTTATCAGGGTGAATATGCTCAATGACGAGTGATGGGTCAATATGATCAGGAAGAGGGAGTTGTACCAGAATACCATCGATCGCTTTATCATTGTTTAATGTATCGATAATGGTGAGTAACTCATGTTGCGTTGTTTCTTTAGGGAGATCATATGACTTAGAGGTTATGCCTATTTCTTTGCAGGCTTTGCGTTTATGCCCTACATAGACTTGTGAGGCAGGGTCGTCACTAATAAGGATGACGGCAAGACCAGGAGGGCGTTTTCCTAATTCGGTGCGCTTGCTAACTTGCGCTTTAACTTCTGCCTTTACTTCAATAGAGATTTTTTTTCCATCTATAAGTTTAGCGGTCATATTGATTCCTAAATCGTCATAAAAAATGAGAAGGGCATTCTCGCATGATACTATCAAAAAAAGAATTAAATAAAATGACAAGCATGGGTTGACGAGGTGTATATTGATGCGTATTATGCGCGCTCCGTTAGAGGTTGTTCAGATATATTTGACTGCCCATAATGGTTATGTCGGGGTATAGCGCAGTCTGGTAGCGCGCCTGCTTTGGGTGCAGGATGTCGGGAGTTCGAATCTCTCTACCCCGACCATTTTTAATGTAAGCATATTGATCGATGCTACGATGCGCTTGTAGCTCAGTTGGATAGAGCAACGGCCTTCTAAGCCGTGGGTCGCAGGTTCGACTCCTGCCAAGCGCGCCATTTTTAAATGGTAGTTGCGGCAACAGTTGATCTTAGATATGTTTATTATGGTGGGTGTAGCTCAGTTGGTAGAGCCCCGGATTGTGATTCCGGTCGTCGTGGGTTCAAGTCCCATCATCCACCCCAATTTAAAATAAATCTTGAAAATATATGTGGTTTCCCGCAAGCTTTTAAGATATTTTAGTATCGATTGTACACAAGCATGTCTTTGCACTGTATAATCGCGCGGTTTTAGTTCATAAGAGTTATGA
>JAGLBQ010000051.1 GCA_023146675.1 Cocleimonas sp.
CAGTGAATAACGAGGTTTTGTGCATGCAAGTTTCAGTTGAGTCTACTGGTAATATCGGACGTAAAATGAATATTTCAGTTCCTGTCGAGAAAATAGATGGGGAAGTTGAAAAACGTTTAAAAGATATGCGTGGTCGAGTGAAACTTGATGGCTTTCGCCCTGGTAAAGTCCCTTTAAGTGTTGTTAGCCAGCAATACGGTGATTCAATTTATCAAGAAGTTGTAAACGAAGTTTTTCAATCATCATTCAATGATGCCGCACAGTCTGAAGAGTTACGTGTTGCGGGGTATCCGACTATTGAAGACCAGACGATAGAGCCTGGAAAAGATTTGCAATATACTGCAGTTTTTGATGTTTATCCTGTGTTTGAAATTGCTAATATTGAAGAGCTAGAAATTACAAAGGCAAGTGTTGAGATTACGGATGCTGATATCAATAAAATGATAGAAACATTGCAGGAGCAACAAAAAGAATGGCAAGACGTAGAACGTGCTGCTGAAAAAGATGATCTGGTTGTTGTTGATTTCGACGGAACAATAGATGATGAGTCGTTTGAGGGTGGTTCAGCAAAAGAATTTAGTATTGAGGTAGGTGCAGGGCGAATGCTGAAGGAGTTTGATGATGCAATTCTTGGAATGAGTGCTGGGGATGATAAAAAAGTTGATATAACTTTTCCAGAAGATTACCCAAGTGAAAGTCTGAAAGGGAAAACAGCGCTGTTTGATATTAAAGTTTCAGTTGTAAGAGAATCTACCTTACCAACAGTGGACGAAGAATTTATTAAAAAGTTTGGCGTTGATGATGGATCAGAAGACGCTTTTAGAACAGAAATAAAAGATAATATGGCGCGTGAGCTTGAGCAAAACATCAAGGCGCGTTTAAAACAGTCTGTTATGGATGGTTTGCATGAGCTGCATGATGTTGATCTTCCTGCATCCTTAGTTTCTGAAGAAATAAAGCATGTGCGTAATGAAATGTCGAGCAACACAAAAGGTGCGGATCTATCTTCATTACCTGATGACCTTTTTAGAGACCAAGCAGCGCGTCGTGTAAAACTAGGATTGATTGTTGGTGAAATCATTACAAAAAATGATTTGCAAAAAAACCAGCAAAAAGTAAATGAAATGCTTGAAAAAATGGCAGCTACTTATGAAGACCCTCAAGCATTTGTTGAGTACTACAGAACCAATGAGCAAGCGATGCAAACGGTTGAAGCAGCGGTGATGGAAGAAATGATTGTTGACTGGGTGCTAGAAAAAGCAATAGTGAATGATGAAGAAACAACCTTTGCCGAGCTTATGGCGCCCCCTAAAGAGCAAGCTCCTGCTGAGTTAGAAAATAAAAAAGATGCTGATGAAGTAGAGAGCGAAGAGAAAACAGAAACGGTATAATAAAAATATGACAACAAATGATTTAGATACAAAAGCACTGGGCTTAATTCCAATGGTGGTTGAACAAACTTCCAGAGGTGAGCGTTCTTATGATATTTATTCACGCTTACTAAAAGAGCGCGTTATATTTGTTGTTGGTGGCATTGAAGATCATATGGCAAATTTGATCGTTGCGCAGTTGTTATTTTTAGAATCTGAAAATCCAGAGAAAGATATACACATGTATATTAATTCACCTGGCGGTGTTGTCACTGCGGGAATGGGTATTTATGATACAATGCAGTTTATTAAGCCAGATGTGAGCACCCTATGTATTGGTCAAGCAGCTAGTATGGGGGCGCTCTTATTGGCAGGTGGGGCAGAAGAAAAACGTTTTGCATTACCTCATTCTAGAGTAATGATTCATCAGCCTTTAGGTGGTTTTCAGGGGCAGGCGACTGATATTGAAATTCATGCCAATGAAATTCTAAAAATTCGTGATGAGTTGAATAAAGTATTGGCACATCATACGGGTCAAACCTTAAAGAAAATTGCTAAAGATACAGATCGTGATAACTTTAAAACGGCTACGGAAGCGCAAAAATATGGTTTGATTGATAAAGTACTAGATAAACGGTCATAATAAGCTGAAGAATCATGAGTTCTTGGAAATGGTCTGCATGTCAGACCATTTTTTTTGTACGGAGAAACCTATTTTTATCTATGCTAGCTGTACATTTGAAAAGAATCCTATAGACTCAGTAAGCCATATAAAGCCTCCCAATTTAGATAATATAATGAAGATAAAGGTGTTTACCTAATGAGTAATAGCAAAAATAATGATCAAGATAGCGGCAAGTTACTATATTGTTCTTTTTGTGGTAAAAGTCAGCATGAAGTAAGAAAACTAATTGCTGGGCCATCTGTTTTCGTTTGTGATGAGTGCGTTGAACTCTGTAATGATATTATTCGTGAGGAGTTAGATGAAACCGTGGAAGCAGGCGATACAAAGTTGCCAACACCACGTGAAATAACGGCTCTTTTAAATGATTATGTTATTTCTCAAAAATCAGCTAAAAAAGTATTATCAGTTGCGGTTTATAATCACTATAAGCGCATGGAAGGTAATAATAAGTCCGATGATGATATTGAGTTGTCTAAAAGTAATATCCTATTAATAGGTCCAACAGGTAGTGGTAAAACCCTGCTGGCTGAAACGTTGGCGCGTACTCTGAACGTCCCTTTTACGATGGCGGATGCAACAACCTTGACAGAGGCGGGTTATGTTGGTGAAGATGTTGAAAATATTATTCAGAAATTATTGCAAAAATGTGACTATGATGTTGATAAAGCAGAAACAGGCATTGTTTATATTGATGAAATAGATAAGATTTCACGTAAGTCAGAAAACCCTTCAATTACTCGTGATGTATCAGGTGAAGGTGTTCAGCAAGCATTATTAAAATTAATTGAAGGTACGGTTGCCTCTGTCCCTCCTCAAGGTGGGCGCAAACATCCTCAGCAAGAATTTTTACAGGTTGATACAAAAAATATCCTCTTTATTTGTGGTGGTGCATTTTCAGGCTTGGATAAAGTAATACTTCATCGTAGCGCAAAAAGTAGTATTGGTTTTGGTGCTGATGTTAAAAAAGCTGATGATGCTAAGAACTTTGGTCAAATAATAAAAGATGTAGAAGCAGAAGATTTAGTGCGTCATGGTTTAATTCCTGAATTTATTGGACGCCTCCCTGTCGTTGCCACACTCGAAGAATTGGATGCTGATGCCTTGGTGCGTATATTAACTGAGCCTAAAAATGCACTGGTTAAACAGTATGGAAAGTTGTTTGAGATGGAAGGAGCAGAGCTTGACTTTCGCGCAGAAGCACTAACAGCAATCGCCCAAAAAGCAATGGATCGTAATACAGGTGCGCGTGGTTTGCGCACTATTATGGAAAAAATCCTCCTTGATACAATGTATGAGCTACCATCACTAGAAAATGTTACAAAAGTTGTCATAGATGAAGGGGTTGTAAATGGGGATGCAAAACCGTATTTGATCTATGAAAATAAAGAATTAGATAATTTAAAATCAGCGAGTGGTGGTAATTAAGGAGAAGGGGAGTCGCTCATTTATTTAATTTATATGGGTGTGCTAGAAGTAAAATTGTTCAAAGTCCATTAAGAAAAGTTAAAAGAACAACTAAATATTCTCATAATAAATAAAGTTTTTACTTTTTAAGTGGCATGATAAGCCCGTGTAAGTAGATATTAGTTGAGTTTTTCCTAATAATCCCCACCTATTTAAACTTTGATGATAATAATTATTCTAAGGTACTGAGGGTCAGCATGTCTGAGGCTAATATAATTAATAATATACCCGTTCTAACGCTACGAGACGTGGTGGTTTATCCCTATATGGTTATTCCACTTTTTGTTGGTAGGGAGAAATCCATAAAAGCGCTTGATATGGCGATGGAAAATGGTAAGCAAATTTTACTGGTCGCACAAAAAAGTGCCGAAGTGGATGATCCTGGTGTCGATGATATTTATTCTGTTGCTACATTAGCTACTATATTGCAGCTACTTAAGCTTCCTGATGGTACTTTAAAGGTGCTAGTGGAAGGCATTGAGCGCATTCGTATCTTAAGTGCTAGTGTTGAGGCTGATTATTTAACAGCAAATGTAGAAATAATCACAACTGATGACAATGGTGAAGAGCGCAAGTTGGAATTACTTAGCAGAATGCTCGTTAATCAGTTTGAGAAGTATGTAAAATTAAATAAAAAAATCCCATCGGAAGTATTATCCTCGTTATCAAGTATCGATGAACCCGCTCGCTTGGCTGATACTGTTGCATCGCATTTGAATCTTAAGGTAGCAGAAAAACAAGTAATTCTTGAAATTCTTAATGTTAAAGTACGTCTTAATAAACTAATTGAATTAGTTGATGTGGAGATTGATCTATTACAGGTTGAAAAACGCATTCGTGGACGTGTTAAGCAACAGATGGACAAGAGTCAGCGTGAATATTATCTGAATGAGCAGATGAAAGCTATTCAGAAAGAACTGGGTGAAATGGATGAAACACCGAGTGAAATGGATGAGCTTGAAAAGAAAATCAAGAAAGCAGGGATGCCAAAGGAAGCGAAAGAAAAAACAAATGCTGAGCTTAATAAACTGAAAATGATGTCACCGATGTCAGCCGAGGCAACGGTGGTGCGTAACTATATTGATTGGATGGTGGGTCTTCCATGGCAGAAAAAATCGAGAATAATTTCTGACCTGAATAAGGCGCAGGATATTCTGGATGATGATCACTATGGTTTGGATAAAGTGAAAGAACGCATTGTAGAATACTTAGCGGTTCAGCAGCGTGTAAAAAAACTTAAGGGACCTATTCTATGTCTTGTTGGTCCTCCGGGTGTGGGAAAGACATCGCTGGGGCGTTCTATTGCTAGAGCAACAGGACGTAAGTATACGCGAATGGCATTAGGTGGTGTGCGTGATGAGGCTGAGATTAGAGGTCATCGTCGTACTTATATTGGCGCACTGCCAGGAAAAATTATTCAAAATCTATCACGCGTTGGGAAGCGCAATCCACTCTTTTTATTGGATGAAATAGATAAAATGGCAACTGATTTTCGTGGTGATCCTGCATCTGCTTTGTTGGAGGTGTTAGATCCTGAGCAGAACCACACCTTTGCAGATCATTACCTAGAAGTTGATTTTGATTTATCAGATGTAATGTTTGTTGCTACCTCTAATAGTATGAATATTCCAGGTCCCTTATTGGATCGGATGGAGGTAATCCGTATTCCTGGTTATACGGAAGATGAGAAACTCAATATCGCCAGAAATTATTTAATGCCAAAAAAGTTTAAAGAAAATGGGATTAAAAAAGGTGAGCTGACGATTAGTGACAGTGCAATCATGTCGATTATTCGTTATTACACCCGTGAAGCAGGTGTGCGGAATCTTGATCGTGAGATTTCAAAGATTTGCAGAAAAACAATTCGTGAACATTTAATCAAAGATAAGAAAAAGTCAGCAGTTAGTGCCAGAAATATTGAAAAATATTTAGGTGTGAAGCGCTTTGATTTTGGACGTGCGGATAAAGAAAATCAAGTAGGGCAGGTGACAGGACTTGCTTGGACTTCAGTTGGCGGGGAATTATTAACAATTGAAAGTGTGGCATTATCAGGAAATGGCAGTATTAAAAGTACAGGTAGTCTTGGTAAAGTGATGCAGGAGTCTATACAAGCTGCTGAAACAGTGGTTAAGAGTCGTGCACTTCAGTTGGGTATTTCTCGTAAATACTTAAAGAAAAACAATGTCCATATTCATGTTCCAGAGGGTGCGACACCTAAAGATGGGCCAAGTGCGGGTGTGGGTATGGTGACTGCAATTGT
>JAGLBQ010000052.1 GCA_023146675.1 Cocleimonas sp.
ATTCAGGACAAAAAATAGAGTCGACCGATAAGCCGGGTTCTGTCGAGGACAATCATTCATCTGGAACTATGTTGCCATAATCCTCAAGCGATCTACCCGAATACAACGCGGGTCGCGCCAAATGTATTCCTATTTGATCTTGCTCCGAACGGGGTTTACCTTGCCACAAACTGTTACCAGTTGTGCGGTGCGCTCTTACCGCACCCTTTCACCCTTACCCTATCACATCAGTGACAGAGCGGTCTTCTCTCTGCTGCACTTGCCGTCAGCTCGCGCTGCCCAGATGTTATCTGGCGTTCTACCCTATGGAGCCCGGACTTTCCTCCCCTTCATACTCTACAAGAGAATATAAAAGCGCGATTGCCTGGTCGACTCTGGGCGCTATCGTAACAAAGCTATTGGCTACTGGATACTTTTTTTATTTTTCTCATTCAAACTCCGCTTCACTATCTACCAATGATAATAATAAGAAAAGGATAGCTCGTCTCTTTGCTTTTCATAAGAAAGCTGAAGTGCATTATTTTTATTAAGTGCATAGCGCGCTTGCCAATGTATTTTCTTATTTTTTTCTCCACTGTTTAGATTTTTTTCTAACCCTATTTCAACAACTGACTTCAACGCATGATGTGGTTTTACAATAAACCCAATATTTGGTGTTAGTAGAAAATCATCCTTTTTTGCGTGATATTGAGCATCTAACATCATATAAGAAAGCATCTTCTTCGATGCTTGCCATGCCTTGCCAATGCCTGCTGATAAAAACAACCCATTACAATCAGTACAGTGTTTATTTCTAGCTTTTATACCAACTGCCACACGCCAAGACATATCACTTTCCTTGTAAAGTGTTGTCGGAGAGATGTTTAATTTCTGAATACGTACTAAATTAAAATAATCCAAAGAAAGCGTCTGTTTCTTCGCTAATTTTAAACTTAGGTCAAAAACTTTTAACGCTGAATTCTCCAGTGCTCCATAACTATCCGTCAATAAGTCATAGTGGATTGCCGTCACTCCCAGCCGTAAAAAATGCGCCCCATTCTTTTGCCCAAAACCTACTGAAAATAAGCGAGGCTTAATCCCTTCTGCGGGAGATGTCATTGCAGGCATTGGTAATATTTTCTGTTTATTATCCACCACAGGCAATTGCAGGCGCATCAGTAATAACTTATTTTTACGCTTTTTCAATGCACTGCGTTGTTGCTTAGCCTGCTCTGTATCGATTAATTTATACTGATAATAAGCCAGCATGACATCAATTATCTGCACCTGCCTCACGGTGCTTATAGACACTAACAAATCGTTAGTGATGGGCTTAGCACTTGCTAATAGCTTATTAACCAATAATGCATCTTTTTTAGATAGTTGATCAAACTGATGATAAAGCTTACGCTGGTTTGAAGGCAAAAAAGTGATTTTTTTAATATAGCGTGAATATTCAAGATCCGTCAGTTTTTGAAACAGTGCGACAGGCAAGTACCAAGGTTGATACTGCGGTGTCAGCGGTTTTTCTGTCACCAGTTCTAATAACTCAGCAATACGATAGGCACAATTTTTCTTTAAAAAATAATAGGTCGATTTCATCCCCATCACTTCCCATAAATGATAAACCAAAAAGCGTTGTTGCTCTGGGGTTAGATCTAGCTCATATTCCCACATATCGCGCAATTCTTGTCGAGAATACACACGATCTTGCTTATAAAATGCTTTATCACGAAAGCGTGAAACATAACCACCCAGTAAACCTTTGATAATATACACAGGAATTATTTCATTATCAGGAACCTGCGCACCATAATTAATGGATTGATCCAACAAATTACCACTACTGGTTTTATGTTCGCTGTTATTTAGTTTAACCAGTAGATGCCCAAAGGTAGAGGCAGGGTTACCAAAATAACCGCCCACTAATACAAGACTAATAGAATCCAAGGATGAAAACTTAGCCCACTGTTGCAAACGATCACAGCGCACGTCTGGCAAATTGTTTAGATTAAATTTGAGTTGCTGCTGCAACCAGTAAAAACGCGCAGGAAATCGACATTGCGCATGTTGATTAGGATCATCCTTAATAGGCTGAAACATAGCGCGTAAGCTTGCTACTAACTCTATTTTTGGATTGTGTGTCGCAACAGAGCGATCACTAAGAAAAAACGCAGAAGTAAGAATCTCACTACGCTGAGCTGATTTATGATTGGCATTAAAATGCAATAAGCGTCGCCACGTAGGGTTTTTTTCCAAATTAAGCTTATCCGCCTTTAGCAAAGCATAATGCAGTTCAAGCTGGATCTTATTAGGAGCTGCTGAAACTTGTAGGGCGCACAAGTACAAGACAAGGATTGTTAATACGGTTACTAGGCGTTTTTGAGTAAATAATATCGGAGGCATATTCAAGTCTAATCCATTTTAGTGGTGATAACATCATTGATAATGGAGGTGATTTGAACTTGTGCTAGTCCAAAAACCCCACAAAATCCAATTAATTCGCTGTAAACAATTGAGAAAAATTTTATTAAGAGTATATTATGCCGCCTAAATTACCTTTGGGTTGCCACATGCCGTTACACAGTCTGATCATCTTATTGCTCCTTCCATTGATTGGGGCAACCATCATTGTTTTCCTCTCAGGAAACAAAACCGCTCTTATTCGCGGCACTGCAATTTTCTACTCGACGGCGACGTTATTATTTACACTTTACCTAATTCTCTGGGGGAATGTGGTACCGACTGGAGATGGCTTGTGGCTTAGCTTTGAGCATAAATGGCATTCACGTTTGGGCACATCATTTTCACTGGGTGTCGATGGTTTTTCTTACCCGATGGTTATCCTGACCGCACTGCTCGTTTGGGTCGCTGTTTTGGCATCTGCTTCGATAAAAAAACAGCCTAAAGGGTATTATTTGCTAATGCTGGTGCTAGAGGCTGCCGTGTTAGGCGTGTTTATGGCGCGTGACTGGGGTTTATTTTATATTTTTTGGGAAGCAACACTCATTCCCTTGTTTTTCTTGATTGATCGCTGGGGTGGCAAGGGTCGTCAAACGGCTTCTTTGAATTTCTTTTTATACACCATGGGCGGCTCAGTATTTATGCTGTTGAGCCTTTTACTGTTATTTGATGCGACTCCCGCACATTCCTTCGCTTTTGCAGATATAGCCGCAGGCGCTGCACAGCTTAGTGCCGATCAACAGATGTGGATATTTTTAGGGCTACTGCTTGGTTTTGGGGTGAAAATGCCGATTTTTCCCCTACATGGTTGGTTACCGCTCGCACATGTTGAAGCACCTGGTCCTGTGAGTATTTTACTTTCGGGTATTTTGCTGAAAATGGGCGCTTATGGACTCATTCTCTCTGTGATTCTCCTGCCAAAAGCAGCGGTTATCCTCCAGAAACCCTTAATGGTGCTGGGTCTGATTGCGATTACTTATGGCGCCTTACTAGCATGGAGGCAATCAGATATGAAAAAGATGATCGCCTACTCCTCTGTAGGGCATATGGGCGTGGTGCTGCTCGGAATATCCACTCTCAATGTAACGGGCATGACAGGGGCCGTATACCAAATGTTTGCTCATGGTTTAGTCGCAGCTGCTCTGTTTATGCTCATTGCCTTGCTCTATGAGCGTACAGGAACAAAAAATATTAATGACTATGGCTCACTGCTCAAAGTAACGCCACGTTTTGCGTTTTTCATTGTCATTGCCTTTATTGCAGGCACGGGATTACCAGGAACAGCAGGTTTTATTGCTGAACTTTATGTCATGATCGGTAGCTTTGAAGCATGGGGCTGGGCAGTGATATTTTTATCCTTTGGCGTCATGGTGAGCGCAACCTATGGTGTGCGTACTATCAAACGCTTATTTACAGGCCCTAGCAAACCCATTACCGATAATGTAGAAGATTTAAGACCTGTTGAAGTACTAGCGCTAGGTGTTTTGACCACAGGGATGATTGTCTTTGGATTCTACCCTGCTCCATTTTTAGATTTGATTACCCCATCAGTGACTCATTTTATTGACTCACTAGAGCCTGTTTTAAGTAGTCAGTAGCATTAAGCTCTACTTATCATTTTATTTTAGTAACAAGGCTTTAGGGCTCCAGCCTCGTCACTAGAGAAACTTAACTAGATACTATAATGTCAACTAAAGACCAAAAAAAAGCAGATATTCGCGCTGAGTTATTGCATGTCTTAGCGCATTTTGAACATACATTGCCTGCTCAGGCTTCAATTCGTGACTTTGTGCACCACAACACCTTACATGGCTATCAGCACATGAAGTTTGAAGATGCGCTTAAAGCATCAAACGATTTAACAGGAGCATATAGTTTTTGGTCGCAAGAGAAATTTCGGACGGCTTATCTAAAAGGTCGCCTTAATGATAGCAATTTGGATCACGTGCTATTACAAGATGAGTCGCTACATGCAGATAAAGTAATTTTTGATACTGATAGTATTTCAATTAAACGCAAAGATATTTACCGCACGGCACTCATTTTCCCGATTAAACCACTCTCTAGTTGTCAGCTTAAATGGCAAATAGATGAAGCCCATGCGCTGGAGTTATTCCAAAAAGACTGCCCTACTGACAGTAAGAAAAAACTAATCACAAGCGCCAAGAGAAACGGTTTAACTGATGAGTCTGAGGTTATCAACGATTTATGGGATGCCTGTGTTGATGCATTGGACTTAGATCCTAAAATGTTACATGCAGAAGACCTACTTAACCTCTCTCAAGAACAAGCCAATAAAATGTTTGGCTCCATTTTAAAAGAAGATGAGGTCGATGAATTACAGCACCAAAAAGAACAGGCATGGCTAGAGCTGGATCATACCGTACATGAATCTAAGCAGGAGCATGATCTAGAAGTCTTAATCAAAAACCTGACAGGGGTTGAGGTACATGCAGATGAGTTGGAGCATGGGCAATCAAAAATAACCACCTTAGTCCGCGATGAAGCGTGGCAGCAGTTAGAGCGATTATTAAATGAAGTAGGGACGGATATTAGTCTACGCACCTTGATGCAACGCCTAACAGGCACGGACGTTCAAGACGATATACTGCAATACCTACAGCGCTTTATGGCAGCATGGTTAGATGAAGGGCTAGCCGCATGGAATCCTGATCGTAGCAAAGGCTTTTATCACGGCTGGAAAGAGAGTGCATTGGAAGATCAATATGGCGCACTGAATAATATTCCTGAATGGAATGAATATATTGAATCACTTCCTGATGATTCGCTGGAGACAGTCATTGCGGAATTAACCCGCATGGATATTCCAGAAGAAAAATGGGCAGACTATATTGAACGCATTGCACTAGACCTACCTGGCTGGTCAGGTATGTTCTTCTGGCGACATCAAAACCCTGGCTATGAAGGACATACTGATGTTGATGTCAATATGATGGATTATCTGGCAGTACGCTTAATCTTGGAACATATGTTTGTACGCCGTCTGTGTCGTGAGTTGTGGCTGATTGAAGGCAGCCTAACCTCTATTCGTGGTTATTTTAGAGTCCAAAACTCAGAGTTTTTAGTTCGCAATATGCTCTACAACCAACACCTTCCAGAGTATCTCATTAGTCTTGCACAACAACTTATCGAACGTGATTCAGTTGAGGCACATAAAGATAGCGAATGGCTAACGATGGCGCATATGATTTGGACATGGCAACAAAGCCCTGTATCCGATGCGCGCACCGAGCTACATTTGCACCGCGATGGATGGCGATTATTTCGCCTCGCACAGCACCTTGGTTTAAGCGCGATGGATGTGCGTCAGCTAAACACCGATCAGACCACAGAATTATTTGATTGTGTGCGCGCAATGCAAGGAGAAGCCGCAGGGTTTTTATTACTTAAAGCCTATGAAGTTCATTATCGCAATAAAATCTTTAGTGCAGTACAGCAAAATCAAGGACGCGGCACATGGGCAACCCGCAATGACCGCCCCCAAGCACAAATGTTCTTCTGCATGGATGATCGTGAAGAAGGATTTCGTCGTCATCTTGAACATTTTAATCCTAAAATTGAAACCTTTGGTGCAGCCGCCTTTTTTGGCGTGGTGATGAACTGGAATGGTGTGGAAAACGACAAGCCCGTAGCCCTTTGCCCTGTGGTGGTGACGCCCGAACATGAGATTACCGAAATAGCGAAGAAAGGACATGAAGCAGCGCTAATGCATTATAAAGACCGTCATCGTTTACGCGTCCAACTTCAAGATACCGTACTACAAGAAACCCGTCGTGGCTTGCTTTCCTCGACCGCATTAATGGTTGCTAATGTGCCTTTAGCGGCTGCCACGTTAGTTGGCAAAGCGTTTGCACCTTTAGGATGGAATCGCACCATTAATAAAATTATTGGCAAATTTGATGGTAATAAAACTACCCGCATCAATTATGCCATCGATAATATCAAAGAAAACCGTACCACTGAGGATAATCAACTCGGTTATACATTAGAAGAACAGGCGAATATTGTTGAAGGATTTTTACAGAATAATGGCTTGCTATCAGGCTTTGCGCCTTTAGTCATCATGATGGGTCATTACTCACGTAATCAAAACAATCCCCATGCAGCAGCTTATGGCTGTGGTGCTTGTAGTGGTAAATTTAGTGGACCAAATGCACGTGCTTTTGCTGCGATGGCAAATACCCCTGCGGTACGTGATGAACTGGCAACACGCAGTATTGATATTCCTATTGATACTTGGTTTTTATGTGGCGAGCATGACACCTGTAATGAGCGTGTGGTTTGGGATGATACAGACTTGATTCCTGTTGATTTGCGTCATGATTTTGAAAAACTACAGGCTGAAGTGAAACAAGCAGGACAACATTCAGCCCATGAGCGGTGCCGAAAACTTGCTTCTGCACCAAGAAAGCCAACGTTGGCAAGTGCCATTAAACATATTGCAGGACGTGGTGTGGACTATTCACAGGCACGTCCTGAGCTAGGTCACGCCACAATTGCAGTTGGTTTTGTTGGACGACGTTATTTATCGCAGGGCTTATTTATGGATAGGCGCTGCTTTTTGATTTCCTATGATGCCAATGTTGATCCAGAGGGTTCATTTTTAGAGCGACTCCTCCTCAGCGCAGGACCAGTAGGCGCAGGAATTAGCTTAGAGTATTACTTCTCCGCAGTTAATAATGAAAAATACGGCTGCGGCTCGAAAATTGTACATAACTTATCAGGACTGTTTGGGGTGATGGAAGGTGCTAACAGTGATTTGCGCACAGGATTACCGCAGCAAATGATCGAGATTCATGAGCCGATGCGCTTGCAGTTAGTGGTTGAAGCAACCACTGAAACACTCACCGAAATTTATATGCGCCAACCCTCTATTCAAGAATTAGTGGGCAATGGTTGGATTTTATTATCGGCTAAAGATCCTGATTCTGAAGTGATTAGTACGTTTGATCCTAATCGTGGCTGGGAAGTTTGGCAAGATTCTGAAAAACCTTTGCCTACGATTGATCAATCATCCGATTGGTATGCGGGGAATTACGATCATTTAACCCCTGCTTTAATTAAGCAACAAAAAAAGGTGACTGCTAATGTTTGAGATTAATTCTATAACACCCCTAGCGGTTGCTCTCATTCCTGCCTTACCCTTACTGGCAGCATTAACGATCATACTCGGTTATATTTTTAACTGGAATCGTGAAGAATCAGGTGAAAAAGAAACCGCAAGAATTACACTAGGCACCGCATCACTCTCTTTTATTCTGACTCTCTTTATCGCCATCAATGCATTATTGACAGGCGAACCAGGCAAGATAGAACTGGGTCAGTGGCTATCATCAGGCGAGTTTTCAATAAAAATTAGTTTCTTGTTAGATCATCTCAGCTTAATCATGGCAACGCTGATTGGTTTTATTATTTTAATTATCAACCGCTTCTCGATCAATTATTTACACCGTGAAGCAGGCTTTCAACGCTTTTTTATTCTGCTATCCCTCTTCCATAGCGCCATGTTACTCATTGTTTTATCAGGCAATGCAGTATTGACCTTTATCGGCTGGGAGCTAGCAGGTGTGAGTTCTTATTTACTCATTGCTTATTCATGGCATCGAGAAACCGCTACGCGCAATGCAGGACGCGCGTTTGTCACTAACCGCATTGGCGATGCAGGTTTTTTATTGGCGATTGTCTTTTGCTTCTATTGGCTAGGCACGGTTGAATGGGATGAAATGCTCAGTGCAATGCAAACCAAACACGAATCTCCTATCTTTATTGGCATTATTGTTGTTGGCTTTATGATTGCCGCCTTTGCTAAATCAGCACAATTCCCCTTTTCTGGTTGGATTACACGGGCATTAGAAGGACCAACCCCCTCAAGCGCTGTTTTTTATGGCTCAATAATGGTTCATGCTGGCGTGTATTTATTACTACGGGTAGAGCCATTACTCAATGAAGTCCCTATTTTAATGCTCGGGATTGCCATTATTGGCGCAATTACCGTTGCCTATGGCTATATCGTTGGTCTGGTGCAAACCGATGTGAAATCCTCCTTTATGTTTTCAGCGCTATTGCATGTAGGGCTAATGATGGTGTGGATTGGCTTCGGCTGGTCGACTTTAGCATTAGTTCACTTGGTTATTCATGCCATTTGGCGTGCTTATCAATTCCTACACGCACCCTCCTTTATGCAAATGGTACAACGTCCTGCGCGTCCTGTGCCCACCTGGTTAAGAGAGAAGCATTGGCTTTACACTGCCGCATTACAGCGTTTTTGGCTAGATGACATGGCAGACTGGCTACTCACTAAGCCAACCCAAGCATTAGCACATGAAGCGCAAGCCTTTGATGAGCAAGTGATTGACCGCATGACAGGCATGCCATCGCAATCCAATATGCTCAGTACACTGGCAAGCTGGGAAGCACATCAACACGGGCGTTTTGAATTGCAAAGTGAGATTGGTATCGGACGCGGCTTATTTGGCAAAACAATGCAGACAATTGCATCCGCACTGCACTGGTTTGAAGAGAATCTGGTACTCAAAGGCAGTGGCGATGGCTTAATGAATGGGCTGGATTATATGGGTCGATATATTGAAAAAATAGATACCTTGCTATCAAAACCGCGTTATTTGTTGCTGTTAATAATGGCCACATTTGTAGTTGTTTTGTAAAAAGTATCTTTTGTAAAGACATAAGGTGACTTTCGTACTCGATAATTAATACCGCTACTTAGGACTGAAAAACTTTATTTTTCAGCTCGTTAGACAAGATAGGAATAGAACAAACAATGATGCAATACAGCGAAATACAGGCAACCTTGCCATTGCTAGAAGCATTGCAGCTATTGCCCTTTATAGCCGCATTGGTGTTATGGAAAGTGCGCGGCAAATCTGCTGCTATTATAGGTCTAGTAGCAGCTACCTTAGAGATGCTGTTAGCATTGCAGCTATACCAGCAATTTGACTTAACAACTGACAGCATGCAGTTTGCTAATCAATTTAATCTCCTCGCAGGACTGTCTTACCATGTCGCTGTTGATGGTATTAGCATTTTATTTGTAATGCTAACCGCATTGCTTAGTCTCTTAGGTGTGCTGTTTATTATCTTTAGGAAATTGCATTCCTCAGGTGTATTGGCAGTGATGGCAGTGATTCAAGCATTGCTAATGAGTCAATTTGTCACGGTTGATCTGCTCTGGTTTGTTCTAATGTCGATGCTCGAAATTATTGCATTAGGCTACCTGCT
This sequence comes from Cocleimonas sp., assembly GCA_023146675.1. GTDB lineage: Bacteria > Pseudomonadota > Gammaproteobacteria > Thiotrichales > Thiotrichaceae > JAGLBW01. Next base: position 9,703 of record JAGLBQ010000052.1, read on the forward strand.
GTATCGTTGGGCAACGTTTATTGACGCGGAGCCAATGATTATCCGCTATTCACAATTTATGACTGTTGGCGTTTTGTTAATGCTGGTTGGCACCTTTATGCTGGGGTGGAATTACTCAGGGCATCATGGTGGAGTGTGGAGTTTTGATCTTTACAAGCTGGCCGCAACCCCGATAGAACCTGCCATCGCAACCTTTACCTTCTTTGCACTATTTTACGGGCTAGGCGTGCGTATCCCTATCTTCCCATTGCATGGCTGGCTACCAACCACTATTCAACACGGTAATGTTGCAGTTGCCCCTATGTTTTTATTGGGCTTAAAAGTAGGTGTCTTTGGACTATTACGCTTTGTATTTCCGATCATGCCTGAAATGGTGGTTGAGTGGCATCAAATCGTGATTGTATTTGCCGTCATCGGTATTTTCTATGCCGCCTTACTCGCCATGCGACAGGTTAATTTACGCCGTTTAATGGCTTATGCGGTCATCAGCCATACAGGTATTTTGACCATCGGTTTATTTACACTACATAAAGAAGGTTTTGCTGGCGGTATTATGCTGGCGATTAACTTTGGTCTAGCGATTTCTGGCTTAATGTTTATGATTGGATTGGTGTGGCAGCGCACCAACACTGCCTCTATTGAGCGCTTAGGCGGTATCTTCCAATTTATGCCGATGGTTAGTATTGCCTTTTTAATCTCAGGCTTAGCCATCGCAGGAATGCCAGGAACACCAGGTTTTGATGCGGTGCATTTAGTATTAGAATCCTCCATTTCAGAATTTGGCGCCTTGGTCACAATCGCCGCCGCTTTGGGCAATGTAGTGGCAGCAGGCTTCTTATTATTCGCCTTTCAAAAAGCATTTTTAGCTGAGCCAAATGGTGACACCTCACGCTGGGACACCAGCCCTGCACAGATTACCGAACGTGCAATGGCAATTATTGTGATTGTGGTTATTCTCGCCATGGGCTTTTTCTCAGAGTTATGGTTAAGCCTGTTTGACCATTCACTTAATGGTTTAAGCACAGTCTATGAGCAACTGCTCAATAAGCAAGGAGGGCATTAATAATGGAATCAATGACACTACAAACGGCTGATTTTTCATGGCTTAGCTTCCTTATTTTACTGTTGCCATTAGGTGCAGCCATTACGCTATTAATCCCTTCGCGAGAAGCACGCTGGACAGCATTGACGATTAATTTAATTGCCTTTATCACCGCCTTAACTATTGCCATTGGCTTTGATAGTAGCCTGTCAGGTTTCCAATACGTTGAAAAATACGATTGGATTAGTGGTTTAAATATTCACTATTTTCTAGGAATTGATGGGCTATCGGTACTTTTCTTACCGGCAACAACCCTCTTATTCACAGGTATTATTCTTGCCTCATGGAATAGCATCACCAAATTAAGAAACCTCTATTTTGCATTGATACTCATATTAGAATGCGCAGTACTAGGCGTATTTGTTGCCTTAGATACCATTGTTTTTATTCTCTTCTGGGAAATCACCCTTATTCCCTTATTCTTCCTCATCTCCCTGTGGGGCGTAGGCGCAAATAGACGCTATGCAGGAATGAAATATGTGCTGTTTATGATGGGTGGCGGCTTACCTCTACTGTTTGCCTTTGTATTACTGGCAGTGGGTGGCGAAAGTGGTCATTATATCTTTGATTATACCGAGCTGGTCAAAGTCGCCCGCGAAAATGAATATCAAACCATCATCTTCTTTTTACTGCTGTTTGGTTTTGGTGTAAAAACGCCTCTATTCCCCCTGCACACATGGTTGCCTGTACTCGCACAAGAAGGACACCCCGC
>JAGLBQ010000053.1 GCA_023146675.1 Cocleimonas sp.
GATGCAGCCCATACTTTCCAAGGCTTACTGATTGGTTTGGGCATTGTTGGGGTCATTTACGGTGGCGTAGCAGCCCTTAATCAAACCAATATCAGGCGCATGCTGGCATTCTCCAGTTTAAGCCATGTCGGATTAATTGTGATCGGTATCGCAACCATGAGCCAACAAGGTATTCAAGGTGCGGTGTTTCAACTACTCAACCTAACCATGGTCGCGGGTGGATTATTCTTACTAACAGGTTTTCTCTATCAACGGGTTGGTTCTAGCGATTTAGTCAGCTTAGGTGGCGCAGCTAAAACAATGCCCCTACTCACCTCCTTCTTCTTTTTTCTAGCCCTTGCCAATATTGGCGTACCCGCAACCAGCACCTTCCCCGCTGAGTTCTTATTAATTATGAGTGCATTAGGGCATTATACAGGCGTAGGGTTAGCGGTATTATTTGGCATTGTACTCAGCGCAGCCTATATGCTGGAAATATTCCGCAAAAGCTTTTTGGGCGAATGCCGCAATGAAGCCATTAGTGATGCACGAGACTTGAAAAAGCGTGAAGTGATAATCGCATTGGTTATTTGCGTAGTCGTGCTATTTTTTGGATTTTTCCCACAGTTGATATTAGGGACTATGGATATAGCTGCTTCGGACTGGGTTGAATTGGTTACAAAGAAATAGCTCATGACTGTTCAAAAATTCCAGCTACCTCTGTGATCCGCATTGCAAAAAGCCTCTTTGAGGCTAGACACGACTAAAGCTCTAAATTAATGACTCGTCCCCGCAGAGCGCGTTATTTTATTATAAACATTATATTTACCGACAGGCTTTTTCATGGGTATGCGCTTTACTTCTTTTAATGTCTTGGCATCATAAACAATTAATGCACCGTCCATCTCCCAGATGCTCACAAGGGCAAAGCGTCCATCACGGGTGAACTCCACATGTGCGGAGGTCTTTCCTGGCATAGGGCGCAGTGTTTTAACGATTTCTAATGTTTGCTTATCAATAACATGCATGACATCTTTATTTTTACCAAAAAATACATCGACCCATGCATAAGGTGAGTTCTCATGGCTACGCATAAAAAAGCCTGAGCCCAGTGTAGGAATCTTTTTAAGTGGCTTCCATGTTTTCATATCGATAATACTGACCGCACTTTCCTTTAGGTTGGGTGTGGCTAGTACCGTATTCTTGCCTCTTTTCCATGTAATACCTGAGCTTAAATGTGGCATCCCATCCAACTCCAGATCAGCCACTTTGCGTCCTAGATCAAGATCAACCACTTGCCCCTTGCCTTTACGTGATGCACTTAATACATGCACATACTCTTGATCAAAAAAGAAATCATCCAGTATTGAGTCCAACTTAATACGCCGAATTGGGAGCGGGTCAACCGTTGCTTCACCTGAGCTTTTACGATAATCATGCACCCATTTGCCAAATCCTGCGGGTGGAGGGTTTTTATAGCTAATTTCCCATACTTCAGGGCTATCTTTTAATGCGGCAACAAAACTTTGTCGTGGATGCGCATTATAAACCGCTGACACCCGCGAACTTTTTCCTTCTTTATCAACCACAGGAATAATACTCACTAAACTGAGGTCTTTAGCATCCAAGATAACCAGCGTATGTGGCATATAGTTCCCTACAATCACAAAACGATTATCACTTGAAATAGCCGTATTACGCGCGTTAATTCCCACCCGTATTTCAGCTTCCATCTTCAACTGATACAGATCAAACTTGCTAATCCAACCATCACGTGAGGTAAAATACACATAGCGCCCTGTGGAGCTGTATTTTGGACCACCATGCAAGGCAAAACGTGAGGGGAAACGGTGAATAGGCTCAAACTTATCACCATCCAGCACCGTGACATGATGGTCGCCAGACTCAACGACCAAAAACAGATTGAGTGGATCAGCCTTGAAAATAGGTTTATCTGATTTATTTTTAATAGGGTATTTGATATGACTGGCTCGAATTTCTTTTTCACCCCAGACAGGTGATTTTTCTAGCGGCGTAAAAATATAATCGACAAGCGCCTCTATCTGTTGCTTATCCAACCTATCCTTAAACGGTAACATTTGTGTAGCAACTCTGCCTTCGCTAATGGTGTTTGCTGCTTTTTTCTTACGCAATCGACGCAAGTTTTCGGGCAAGAGTGCAGGCCCCGTGACACCCAAACGATGAGTACCGTGGCAGGTACTGCAATGCGTTTTATAAAGGCTCTCCACCGTATTGTTAGTCTCTAATTGCGTGGCAAACGCAGCGTTATACATCCCTAGCAATAGGGCAAATAATATTGAATATTTCATGAAGGATAGTATTCGTTTCTAATACCAATAACACATTGATTCGAGTCAATCAGCCTTTGTTCTCACTATTAATGCACTAATGCATCGCGTATTTGCATATACGCAATTAGAAATTCAAACATCATTCGCCAAAATAATTCTATAAAGAGAAATGCCATTGTAAAGAGCACCACAAACAGTATTTTTTGTTGAAGAGTGAAACGATGCCAAATCATCTCTTTGCTTTTTTTCTGAAGCGTATCAATAAACTGAAATTTATTAGTCAGCCAGAGTGAAACAAACCAAAGGAAAATAGGCATAACAACAGCCCCCATATAATAAAAACCAATCAGCACAGGAATACTAATAAAACTTTTAAAACTAAGAAAATCCATTTATATCTATCCACTTGAGAGTTTAAAAAATCATTGTTGGTAAAATTGATGGCTATCAACGCGGCATTTATAGAGACCTTTTATAGTCATTTTTTTTGTTGTAGCTGGAGTAACCTTATGCGATTCGCCCTTTTTTTAACTTTACTATTATTTACCCTTTCATCATTACATGCAGGTGAAAAAATCACACTCGAAAAACCACCCGCCTCGTTAGCGAAATGGTATAAGCCACAAAATAAGCGCAATGTTTGGCATCATAATATGTTTAAGTTACGCCGTGAAATTCAGGCTGTGAACGAATACATGCAAGCGAACGATCAGCCACACACCGAAAAATGGGCATTAGAACTGGTTAAACACTATCGAAAAATTCAAGAAATGGTACCTGAATGGAAAGATGAACTGGAATTAGATGCCGCTGATAAGGTAGAAGCAGCGGCTAAAAAAGGCGACTTCTCCGCATTAAAAAAAGCAATGAAGACATTACAAAGCAGTTGCAAAGGCTGTCATAGTGACTATCGCGCACAGGTTGCTACCATCTATCGCGCCCCTGATTTTTCTAAAATTCAAGTGCAACTAGAAGGTGAAAAAGTGAATTACCTTACCTTTATGAAAATTTTAATGCGTGATGTGAACCGTATTAAAATTGCCTCAACGGATGGAGATAAGGAGAAGGCACAACAAGCATTAATAGCAGTGCGTAAAGGAATCACGACACTACGCTCAAGCTGTGCTAGCTGCCATAAGACGAACAAAGCTAAAGACTATTATCTTGGCACAGAAACAGATACCTTATTAGATGAGTTAAAGGTGTCGATTGAGAATGGAAAAACAGGGCATAAACTGGGGGAATTTGCAGTTAAAGCCTGTGCTTATTGTCATGGTAGTCATCGTATCGTGTATGACTTAAAGCATGAAATTGATTGATTTTTGCAACACGTAGTCTGGAAGAAACCCACCCTTTTCTCACATCTCTGGTGGGATTCTTCCAGCTTATGCTTGATCCTGATTAAGTACCACTCCATTTAGTCGTTATTTCTGTATCACTTTTCCATAATCCTTTTTTATTGGTAATCGCTTGCTGCTGCGCTTCTTCAAGACTCAACTTAAATGACTCCTCCAAGGGAAAGCGTTTTAAAATCACAGCATAACCTTCTTTTACCATCGTTAAATTCAACGACTTGCCTTCTTTTGTCAAAACAATGGCAGGAATACGCCCATACTTGTCTTTTTTATTGAGTTCACCCTGCAATAATACCTCCTGACCCACCGCAACTTGTGACGTTAGGTAATCCGTTGCTTTATTTCCCAGTGCTAATAGTGCCTCTTTATTTAATTTTTTTACTTTAATATCCAAACTAAATTTAGCATTTTCAGTATTTTCAGGCGCATCAATGCCTGATAGCTGGATACGCTGTGATTTACCATTAAGACTGACGATGATGGTGTCGCCATCTTCAATATTTTCTACGATATAAGATGGCGGTTGTGAACAGGCGGTCATTAGGCTAAAAAGCGAGACGCTAATACACATATACAAATTATTCATTGCTATATCCTTTTTTTTAAAATCTAAGAAATGCTAAAGAAATAAAGCTCCTAATATAAATAGGGAAACTGCATTCCCATGCTGGAGAGTATGGAAACGAGCTGAAAAATACAACCTACCGTGCTAGTGCTATAAAATACTGTAATCAACTGATAATATTTGCGCAATGCTTATTTTTAAACTATAAGTTAAGTAACTTAGAAATAATCAATTTGGAAAACTAAATTATAACCATTGCTGAATACTGGACTGCTGATATACGGGTAAACACCGTTAATATGACAACAACAAATCAGCAATACAGCTGTAGTACCATCATAGCGAGTAGCAATGATGATGATGCGCGAAATGCAAAAGCGTTTATTACACTCTCCCCCGATCTTAAATTTAATTCTTTTTCTATTTCAAATCTAAATAGCAACCCAAATAGGAATTTGGGTACGAGACATTAATAGTGCCTCCTTATTTTAACATCCTTTATAGTCCTGAAAAATAGGGACTCAGAACTAATGCTTAAAGGTAGCGGAATATTGTCTTATATAGGATTCTGCAAAACGCTTGCCTAATTCCATCTGTGAATTGGCATTAAAATGTGTATTATCAAAGGTTTTTAGATCATTCGTTTCAATATAATGCGTATTTTTCACAACACGATGTACTTGTTTTTGTTGCGCTCTTACCTGTTCTACCTCTGGAAAACCTTTATTTTTTGGACTCACTGCACCAATCATAAAAAGGCTATTAGGTGCATTTAAGTCACGTCTTAATGAGTGAATAAATTGTGTTAAGCGGCGACCATAGAGTTTTGCTGATTGTTTATTACGACAATCACTTTCCCCTTGCATCCATACAATAGAATTTACAATCGGTAGTATTTTTTCTTTGCTACGTTTAGGAAGCAGTGAATACCTTAGTTGTCTAAGCATTGCTTTATAAAGTGGTTGATTCGGCATCCATTGCCGAATATAACTACCACTGGCTACATATTTTACAATAATATGCTTATCTTTAGGAAAAGCTCTCGCAATATGATGAGCAAAGCTAACTTCTGGGCCAAAATAAGCATATTGTGCCAATTTTCTATTCTGAGCTTGGTAGTAAAAACTAACATTAGAAGGCGTTTTCTTATAAGCAGGGGGAAGTCGATAACTTTTACTTTTGCCCATCATATTTGATTGACCTATCAACAAATAAATATGCGTCTTAGCACTAAGACTAGTGACAACAAGAGAAAAGAAAATAAGTGTGGTAAAAAGTAATCCATTTTTTAATTTCACAGATGATGATCCTTTGGCATAGTTTATATGCATGAGCATGAGAACGAAATTTCCCTATTTCTTAAACCTATCAAATAAAGCTAGGTATTGTTTAATTTTTTATCATGTGAGCGAGTTTCTATTTGCTTACGGGATATTGTTGAAAAGAGAACGTGCTAAATTCATCCAATACCTTAAATTTACCCACTTATTTTTTGACTTTTGAGAAATTCAGGCTATATTTTAAGGGTTAGCATGTCTTTTTTATATCGATAGGATTTTCATGTTAGTTATTCGCCCTACTAAGCTGTTGACGCAGCGAAGCAGGACTTCATTCATCAATCAAACAAGGATTGACAAATGCGTTATCAAGTATATCTATTGCGTCTGTATCGCGCACTCACAATTTATCGTTTCAGTCACGATAAAACAAACCCACCGACGGTCTACCCACTTCACGTACCCC
>JAGLBQ010000054.1 GCA_023146675.1 Cocleimonas sp.
CCACTATTATCCAAAATATGCGTGGCATATTTTAGACGCTGTGTGCGGCTTAGTTGTTTATCCATAATGGATTGGATTATTTTAATATCGGTACCATCTCGTTGTTGTACCCTTTGAATTTGCTGTTCTGGCAAACAGTCAACGACTATGATTTGATCAAATAGATCCACATAGTTTTTTTCTATTAATAAGGGTATGTCAGCAATAATATAGGGTGATCCTGCTGACTCAGTGCTGTGCTGTAGTTTGTTTTTAATCTCAAGATGTATTTTAGGATGCAGAATGGCTTCAAGTTGTTTTAATTTATGCGTATCAGAGAAAACCAGTTTTTTAAGTGCGACGCGGTCTAATGAACCATCTTGTTGTAGTGAGTGACCAAAGGTTGCGCTAATTTCATTGAGTGCTTCTGTATTAGGTTTAACGATAGTGTGAGCAATCTTATCAGCATCAATAATGAGAATACCTTTGCGGGCAAAAGCATCTGTCACCGTACTTTTGCCGCAACCAATACCGCCTGTTAGCCCTACTTTTATCACTTAGAGGCTTTTAAAATACCATTTAGAACAATGTCTTTATAGCTAACGGTTCCTACTAGTTCGCCTGATTTGTCCGAAACAGGCGCAATATTAAGTCCAAAGCGACTAAACAGTCGAGAGCAATAGCGAATATCCATATCTTCACGCACGCTAATAACAGGCTTTGACATGATTTCATAAATATTAACGCGCTGAGGGGAGCGGTCTTTAGCAATCACCTGTTTGGCAATATCAGCTAATAAAACAACACCATACTCATCATCTTCATTGCGTTTATCAACAATTAAAATACGGCTTTCTAAATCAACCATCTTGTCTAAAGCATCTTGGACAGTATCAACACCATTTACTTTATTGAGACTACGCTTCATTACATCTCGAACTTGTATCGTTGGTTGCTTATTCATCATAAAACATCCCCTACTTTTTTGGTTAATTCTTCTACTTGGTGTGTAATGCCGACTACGTCTTCAACATCAACCTGAAATGCCATGCCCGCTCCTTTTTCAGTATCAAAATCCCCTGCATCACTAATAGTTTCTAAAATGTGACGACTGAGATGCTCCTCCACTAACATAAAAATAACATCGCGTTGAGTTTCTAGTGCAAGTCCAAAAAATGTCTTATTTCCTTCGACACCTTCACCGCTGGCATTACTGATAATGGTTGTACCTGTAGCGCCAGCATCACGTGCAGCTTTTATAACCGTATCTGTTTTACTGTCTTCAACTAGTGCAACTAATAATTTAAAATGCATTTAATAACCTCTTCATTCCTTGGTTGATGATTTTTGAGCAGCTCGTGAATTAATAAACTGTGAAATTTGAGCATATGCCATCACGGACATAATAGGAAATAAGCTGGCAAAAGCGATGAGACCAAAGCCATCCATTAATGCATTACGACCTGGTACCGTTTCTGCGAGACCAAGCCCCAGTGCTGCGACTAGTGGAACGGTTACCGTTGAGGTAGTGACACCACCTGAATCATATGCCAGAGGAACAATCATGCGGGGAGCATAAAAAGTTTGGATGACAACAATAATATAGCCACCGATGATAAACCATTGCAGTGGATACCCCGTCACAATACGAAATGAACCTAAGCCAATCCCAACAGCAACACCGATAGCAACAGCAATACGCAATCCCCAAATACCAATGGAACCGCCTGACACCTGATTTGCCTTGATTGCCACTGCCATTAAGGAAGGTTCGGCAATGGTGGTACTAAAGCCGATGGCAATGGCAAATAGATAGACCCACATATAGTCCATCCAATGAACTGTTCCACTGAAGTTTTCTAGTGATCCGTAAATAAAAGCAGGATCAGTTAACTGTTCTGCCATTAAACGACCCAAAGGGAAGAGCGCCTGCTCAAGACCTTGTAAGAAAAGTGCCAAGCCAACTAACACATAGACAAAGCCAATAATAACACGACGTAAATTAGCCACCTTGCGGCGTAGTACAAAAAATTGAAAGCTAAATAAAATGGCAATAATTGGCAATACATCCAATATGGTGGAAAATAAAATACCTGAAAAATCAATAATCCACGCTAACATTTAGATCACCATCCCATAAGCCATAACAAAAATAATAGGTGTAAGCGATGCCAGCGCTATTAAACCAAAACCATCCACCATCGGGTTACGTCCTTTAATACTGCTGGCTAAACCAACGCCCAATGCGGTGACCAAGGGAACAGTAATGGTTGATGTCGTCACACCACCTGAATCATAGGCGATACCAATAATAGATTTTGGTGCGAAAGGCGTCATCACCATGACACCAATATATCCCCCAATAATCAGATAATGAATCGGCCAACCTTTTAAAATACGCAATACACCAATTAAGATAGCCAAGCCAACAGAAAAAGCCACGGTTAAGCGTAAACCTGACGCATAACTTGCCTTTGCTGCTTCATTATTATCAATGACTCCACCTTCTGCGGCAATTTTAGCAGACTCTGCGGCAACGGCTATTAAGGCAGGTTCAGCCACGGTCGTACCAAAGCCTAATGAAAAGGCAAAAATCAAGAGCCACGTTACGCTGCCTTTTTTAGCAAAAGCATGCGCCATTGATTCGCCAATAGGAAACAAGCCCATTTCCAAACCATAGATAAAGAATGTTAGCCCAAATAAAACCAGAATAATGCCTGTAATTAAGCCAATTAAATCAGGTATGGGCTGTTGTAATACTACTATTTGAAAAAAAGCAATCACAACAATAATAGGTAGTAAATCACGCATACTATTGAGTAAGGAGGATAGAAGGGCTTTGATTGCTTGGAGCATAGTATCTACTAGGTCGTTGACTGGATTAATAAATCAGGTAAAAATGAAGCCGACAGTATACACTTTTTAGACATTTTAAGGTGATTTTTTGTGTCGTTATTACAATGTTGTAAAGTAGGTAGATAAGTATTTTAGGTTAATATTTAGGTATCCTTGTGCATTTAAAAAAGTAGTTTGCACTTTATGGAATCGATAGCTTTAGCCTCTTCCTAACTTGGGATAAAACAGCCGACTTTAATGAGTAAAATGTTAGCTCTACAATGAAAGATACCATGCTTACCTGTTTTTAATAATTAATTTAGAGATTTATGGGGAGTATAAAATACCTGACTAAATACCTATGGATTGTGGGCTAATATTGACATATTGCATTTATCATATATAAAGACTATATAAGTATAAAAAATACTTATAATTAATGTTTATATGCCATAGGAGGTATTTATATGAGTAACTTTCCAGATTCCCCTAAGGGGTGGGCTCCATCCAATGCAGAAGAAGTAGCAGCGTCACAACAACTAACGCTTACGCCAGACCACTGGAATATCGTTGAGGCATTACAAGGGTATTTTAAGACACATGATAAAACAGAGATTAATCGTCGAGAGCTAACGGATGCGCTTGATGAAAAATTTCATAGTAAAGGGGGCATGAAGTATTTATATAAACTACTCCCTAGCGGTCCGATTTCACAAGGGTGTGCGTTAGCAGGAATCAGTAATCCATCGGGTAATGTGGATGTCTCATTTGGGAGTGTAGTATAGTGTGATCAATATTTTGATCTAGGTTAAGGAACCACTATGCGAATTCTCCACACTATGTTGCGCGTTGTTGATTTACAGCGTTCTATTGAGTTTTACACCCATATTTTAGGCATGAAATTACTACGCCAGAAAGACTATCCAGAGGGAAAGTTTACCCTTGCATTTCTTGGTTATGGTGATGAAAAAGAGAATACGGTACTCGAGTTAACCCATAATTGGGATACAGATGTGTATCAGCTAGGAACAGCATTTGGGCATATTGCACTTGAGGTTGATGATGTTTATGCCGCAACTCGTAGTATTAAGCAGGCGGGTGGGAACGTTTTACGTGAAGCAGGACCGATGAATGCAGGATCAACGGTTATTTCTTTTATTGAAGACCCTGATGGTTATCAGATTGAACTGATTGGTGTGAAGGTATAAATGTTTCAAATAAAACCTTTTGTTCCAGAGTATTGCTTCGGAACAAAAGGTTTTATAGATATTTTTTGAGTTATCAGTAACCCCGCGCAATCTTTTGTTTTCTTCCGCTCCAAAATACCCATTTTATTAAACTATCATGACTCTTTTTTGCTCGACTTGATGCTTTAGGGTCATTATGTAATATCGATACCATATACGTTTTTCCATCTGCTGCTTTAACATAACCAGCGACACCACGCACATTGCGCAATGTTCCTGTTTTAAAGAAGCCGCGTCCTTTTACTGGCGTATGGCGTAAGCGCCTTCTCATTGTTCCATCCACACCTGCTATAGAAAGTGATTGCATAAATAAATTTCTATGAGGGCTCTTATAAGCATCCATTAACAGATCAGATATATGCTTGGCACTGATACGTGCGCGACGGCTTAGCCCTGAACCATTTTCAATTCGTAATTCAGGAAAATGCAGACCTCTTTTATTTAAAAAGTCACCAATTGCTTCTGCTCCTTTGCGAGGAGTACCTGGCGCACCATAGCGTTTTGCACCAATTGCTAACATTAACTGACGCGCCATCACATTATTGCTATCCTTACCTAACTTGGGTAATATTTGCGCTAAAGTACGAGAGTTAAACGTTGCTAGTTTTTTTGCGTGATTAGGAGTGTCACCTATAGCAAATTGAGCTTGGATATTCCCATTTAAATCATTACGCCAAATAGTTTTTATTGCAGAAAATAGTGTATTAGCTGGGTTCATGATGACACGAGAATAACTACGCCTCCCACAGCGTGAGGAGAATGTCCCTCTAAAGGTTGCTGTTACCCGTCCGCCTTTTCTAGAGATACTAATTCTCGGTCGGCAACCACGGCGTACTTTACGCATTTTATTGACGATACGAAGATTATGAGCGGGTGTTGTTGCTTTAACCGACACTCTTTTTCCTTTAGCACTAACAGAAAAATTAGTAATGCGCTCATTGTAGAGTAATGCATCAGGTTGAGCGTTATAAGCGCTATACGGTTTACCATCAAATGCACCTGGATTTAGGTTTAAGGTATTAAAAAAGCTATTATCAAACACCAAGCTTCCTTGAATACTATGAATACCGCGTTGACGCAACTGACCCAGTAGATTTCGCAAATCAGCCGTGCCGAAATCAGGAGCGCCATAGCCTTTAATAAAGACATCACCCGTTAAGCGTCCACCCTGAACCCTACCCGTTGTGAATATATCGACAGGCCAACGGTGATTCGGTCCTAACACACCTAATGCAACATGTGCGGTCACTAGTTTCATTACTGATGCAGGTGAGCGTGCTACATTTTCTTTAAAGGCGAGTAAAGGACGAGGTGAACCTATAGCATGCACATAAGCGCTCATGCCATAAGGAGAAATTCGAGATTGATTGAGAATATTACGTATTTCAGGTGGTAAATTATTATAGATTGGGGGTTGTTGCGCATTCACTGAAGGCATTATTCCAATCATTAATAATGCGAGTGTTATTAAAAAAACCTTAATTCTGTCATCTTTCATCCTGATACCCCGTTTTACAGTATTTAAACATTAACTAAACTATTAGTCATTAGCAAATTTTATTAGTGGTTATATTTTATTTATTATTGCGAATTTAGTAATAGATACTTTATTAGTTTAGTCTGAATAGAAAGATCTGCAAGGCAGGTATATCAGTGTTGCAAGCCATGCACCACATTACATAATTTCTACAAAAACTAAACTAGCTAGGAGTCTAGGATACATGCTATTAATGTATATAGAAGCTGAACATCTGAAGCATTCCGATGAGCTATCAGCAGTTCCCGCTGAAACGTAATACCTCTTAAAAGTTAATTAAAATAAGGTGTTAAAAAAAATGTAAATGAATTTACTAACAGTGGATTTTGGTAACCTATAGGAAAAAGCTAGGAAAGCCTTAATTTCACCTATTTAGGGTTATTTTTAGTATTGATAGCAGGGTTAAATTTAATTTAGGCAATAGTTTAGCCATGGGAATGCTTATTAATAGATGTGTTTTTTAGCCCATAAAATTCGTTTTTTAAAAAGCAATGCCTATATTTAACATACCGAGGTCTTAACGTTCCTTCTAACTTATAATGCTATAATTAATTTCTAGACGATCCAAACAAAAGGTATCCATGAAAAGAAAACTAGTCAGTTTTGATTGGGCAATCAAACGCATCCTGCGTAGCAAGGCAAACTTTGGCATTTTAGAAGGATTTCTCTCAGAGCTATTATTTGAGGATATTCATGTCCTTGAGGTGTTGGAAAGTGAAAGTAATAAAGACAGTAAGCGCGATAAATTTAACCGTCTTGATATTAAGGTCAGAGATACCAATAACGATATTATTCTGATAGAGATTCAATACAGTAGTGAACTAGACTACCTACAACGCATTCTTTATGCGAGTAGTAAAGCTGTTACAGAGCAGCTTAAAGAAAGTGATGCTTACTCTAAAATCACTAAGATTATTTCAATTAATATCCTCTATTTTGATTTTGGAGAGGGTGAGGATTATATCTATAAAGGAGCGACTAGCTTTATTGGTTTGCACAATAAAACCAAGCTTAAGCTGAATCCAAAACAGCAAGAACTTTATAAAACTACTCAAATAGAAGAAATATACCCAGAATATT
>JAGLBQ010000055.1 GCA_023146675.1 Cocleimonas sp.
CCAATATTCACGAATTAAAGAAGATTTTTACTAGCTTTATATTTTTTGATTGATGCGCATCATCTTGTTTATATTTGATTTTTCTCTAGAGTATTTCAATCTTATTATCCACTTTATCTGATAAATAAAAATGAAGCTGGTTAAATTGTATAATTAGCTCTATTTACCTCCCCATCAAAATAATAAAAACAGGCATTTTCCATGACCGCAAAGATAGATTTTAATGATAACAATACAATGGAATTAATTTCCGAACGTGTCGCTGAATATAAAAAAAATAAACAAATGTCAAAAGACTCCTCAGAAGAACTAGATGTTCATATTGATGCATTATCTGAAGTGTTTGATCTGGATAAACGTGATATTGAACATATAGCGAAAGATGTATTAACTCAACAAGAGCAACGCGCTAGCTTCAAAGATAAGCTTTATGATGGTGTTATCAAGTACAGTAAAGAAGTCATTATTTCTATTGTTGTCGTGATGATTGTTTCTTTTTTGCTATTAGGTCGTTCCAGTTTGCAACAACCTAATCCTTCTTCTACTCAGACGGCGGAAGGTGCTTCACCTAATTTTAGTCATTTTAGAAAAAAAACTAATCTCGTAAATGTGCTGGTTGCTATCACGCCAATAAAAGTAATGCTAATGGAGTTTTATGCCGATAAAGGGGATTACCCAGAGACACTAGAACAAATAGGTCTGGATAGAAATGAAATGAAAACAGGTAAGGGCATTAATGATCTCATTCTCGAAAAAGGCAGTATTATTGTTAAGCTTGATGAATCAGTTGGCGATAATATTATCCTTGTGCTTTCTCCTGAAGTAACGATGGGAGGTATGCGAACTGAGTGGCAATGTAAGACTAATTTTTCTGGCAATTTAGGTAACTGTAAAAAAGTTAAAGGCAATCAATATCTCGCAAAATTTCAATAAAAAATCACCGACTACTAAAAAATAAATAAGGGATGAAACGTATGAATATTATGCAAAAATTAAGTACCGCATTGCGTGGTAGTGTCAGAGAAGCGGCTGAAGTTGTTATTGATGCCAATAGCCTGCGTATCTTAGGGCAAGAAATACATGAATGTGAGCAAGATATCACGTCATCAAAACAAAGACTGGCGCTCATTATTGCTGAAAAAATACAAGTAAAGCGTGATCTTAATCACTTACTAGAAAGTAGTAAAAAGCATGAGAAAACTATAATATCACTTCTAAATGAGGATAATGAAGCGCAGGCAGCACAGGCTGCCCAATTGATGGCAGAATTAGAACCAAGGCTGGAACAAAAACAGCAACACCTTGATAAGCTAAAAAGTCACGAGCAAAATCTTCAAGATTCATTAAAGAAAATGATGATGGGTCTTGAGGCCTTTAAAAATGAATATAAAATGGCAAAAGCAACCGCTAATATGCAAAAAGCACAATCTGCTTTATCCAACTCTTCGGGTGGCTCTACTTCTCGATTTACCTCAATGCAGGAGTCACTTGAGCGCATTCAGGAAAAACAACAGGAATCCGCAGATAAAATGGAGGCTATGGAACAAGTAAATGCAACGTTGTCTACTGATCCGATGGCTCAATCTAATGAAGAGAAGACCTCAGCAAGTGATATTTTGCAACGTATAAAAGCAAAGCAGACAGCTACAAATTAAGAGATCTCTAGCTTAAGCATTATTCGATATTGAACCTCTCTAATTAAGCACTAGCCTAAAGGTGACATGAAGATATGAGTACCTTTTCATTCTTCCAGATGATTTTTAATCTTGTGGAATATAAGATTACTAAACCCTTTTGTGTAGAGATAAAAATTCACGTCGCCCAAATCCGAGGCAAACAAACAGGTCGTTGCATCACCTCATCACGCAATGACGACCAAACTATCTTTAGCACCGTGCTAACCTGCTCCGAATATTGACCTAAACAACGCGCTATCAATAAGTCATCTATTAGCGTAAGCCCTATTTCAATATTCTCTTGCTCTATTGTTACGACAGCTAAACGGGCTTTATCCAATAGCGCTTGCGTAGCATGGGTTGAGATAAACGTCCCAAAGCAGGGGTAATGATTGATGCAGGAAGGGCTATTGATTTCATTATCATTATTTAACTGCAAACGATCCAGTAATAACGGTTTTCCATCACGGATAATCTCTAATTTTGTCGTCACTTGCCCCGTACTAAATAATTCATTAGCAGCGGGTCGTCCGTAGCATTGAATCTCCCAGCCCATAAAACGGGCTGATTTTTCTAACAATATAGTGGTCGTAAGCTGTGCATGGGTATTATCAAAGAAGATGTTTTCTTGCGGAAACCACTCTAATGCACAACCATCCGATATTTTTAGTTGTTGCTTTTGATGCGCTAACTGCCCTGTATTACGATAAAACTTAGTAGCACCTGGGGTAGTTATCAGCACTTGCGCTTGGTCTTTTAAGTGCACATCGATATGTAATTGATCACCACCTACAACACCGCCTGGAGGATGGAGTAAATACACATGACAGACATCGCCTTCTGGATAAAAAGGACGTTGTATGGCTAGTGGGCCTTTATGTTGGCGGTGGCTGATAATAGTTCGGGTGTGATTGCCCCCTTTATTATTAGCTTGAAAGGCTAATTCAAGTTTAGCTTTCCAGCCCTGTTGATTGCTGGGATTATTAACTGCCTGTGTTGTTTCTTTGTTTATCATTAGCGCTAATATACAGGTATTACTCTGTTAGTATAAGTTCCAAAGAGTAGACATAACATTTGAGTCACTTATTGTTGAATTATAAGCGACTAAAGATAAATCAGGAGCAGACAATGCACCAAGCACTTGCAAAACAAGATTATATTACTCCAGAAGAATACTTAGAAGGCGAGCCACTAGCAGAAGTAAAACATGAATATATTGATGGCGAAGTTTACGCAATGGCAGGGGCAAGTGATGCTCATACAAAGGTTGCTCTAAATATTGCCTTACAATTAAAACCCCATTTGCGTGGATCTGGTTGCAGTACTTATCTTTCTGATATGAAAGTCAGCGTCAATAATGATGAGGCTTATTTTTACCCTGATGTAATGGTAACTTGCGAACCCTCTGACCAACAGCCTGAATGCAACTATATTAAACGCTCACCAAAATTAATTATTGAGGTGTTATCCCCCTCAACAGAAGGAAAAGACCGTGGACGTAAATTTATTCTTTATCGTCAAATACCCAGTTTGGAAGAATATATTCTTATTAATCCTCGACGGTATTATTTAGAACAGTATCTTCGTCGTAAAGACAGTGATGAGTGGGTGCTTCATAGCCATACAGGAGAAAAGGCAATGATTCATTTTAGAAGTATTGATTTGACTTGTTCAATGCTTGATCTTTACGAAGATGTGATGTTTGAAGCAGATAATTTCGCACACGAATAACTTTTCTCTCACATCCAAATATCTATTTTTTACCTGCGGAAAATAACAAATACGCGATAACTTGATTTTATTTTCCACTTGTCAGTTGCTGTGGATGTATCATTTGCCAGCCTAT
>JAGLBQ010000056.1 GCA_023146675.1 Cocleimonas sp.
ATAAATAATAAAAATAAATGGAGTGTTTCTATGAGCATTGCTCAAACTTTTGAAAGTGCGTTTGATTTTGAAAAATTTATTGCTGTCAGATTTGATGATCTAGGATTCAGCGTTAAAGTAAACAATAAACAAAATGAACCAGGGTATGATTTTTTAGCCATAAAAGGACAAAGAATAATTGCTGTTCAAGTTAAAAATTATAAAAATAAGGTTTCAATAAAGCAGGTCACTAAGTTTAGAGACTATATGGATCGCAGTAATATTAAAGAAGGAGCGATCATCTCATCAAAAGGCTTTAGCGTTCCTGCAATAGCGTCGATTGCAGCAGAAAAAGTTAAAAACTTTCATATGGGTCATTTATGTGAAAATAAAATTACTTGGGATTATCTCTCACAAAGTATAAATAAGAAAGCTGCAAAGCAGAAATCTAGTCATTATATTTCAGTTTTTACTGCTAAGGGCGGAGTTGGAAAAACAGTCGTTTCTGCTCATCTTGCTGGTGCATTTGCCATCTCAGGTTATAAAGTTAGTATGGTAGATGGAGACCCAGAGGAAAATTTATTTAGATTAACGGGAGAAAATGCCAGCGTTCCAAATTCACGGACAGGGCAAAGCAATAGAGTTAAGGTATCTAAAATTTCAGACTGGGATGCTACAATGCTCGATGAAGAATCAATCACGATCTTTGATTGCTCACCTTCCTTTGAGCGTAATAGCCTAAATTTACTGAAAAAAACGGAAAGTTTTATTATTCCTACATCCCTTAGTCCTTTAGAAATAGGTAACAAGGCAGAAGTATTGTTAAAGACTATTGATAAAATTAGAGGATGCAATACGACAGCATCAATTTTCATCATACTTAATAAGTATTACATTCCAAATAGAAAAGAACAGCAGAGATATTATGATATAAAAACAATCATTTCTGGTCTCGGAGATTATAAATGTCTGATGATTGATCCAGAAAAAAAGGTGAGTATAAGAGAGAGTAAATTATTAAGAAATTGGGGAACTGAATCAGACCTAGCTTTTAAAACAGTTGCTGGACGCTGTTATCCTCGTGATGATTTTTTGAGGCTGACAGAATATCTTATGGAGCATTTGAATATAAGCTAAAGTGTACATCTGAACGATCTTTCTTGGTTGCTTTACGAGCTGAGATGATTTTTCAGACATAGCGAGATTATTGTCTAATCAATAGAGCTCTTCTCTTTTTCCTCTTCTTTTAGACGCAAAAAATCCTGCATATCTTTATTCTCAACGCGTTGATAAATATCTTCTACTGAGAGTGTGACATCGACTGATTCAAAGGTTATTTCATCACCAAGATAATAGTAGGATGATCGCCAGCTTTCGCTTCGTCGTTGTACGTCAATTTCAGTAAAATTTTGTTCGATTAGGACATATTCTTGCAAGCTAGGTAATGCTAAATACTCTTGTCGTTTTTCAACTTTATCTTTTTTACGGGTACTTTTTGATAATACTTCAATAATAATTAGTGGATTTTTGCGGATATAGTCATCATCAGAGCTATCATTATCACAAATAACCATGACATCAGGGTAGCGGTATTGTGTGCTGGAGGTTTCGAGGAGCATGTCGCTACTCAGTGGAAAGCAAGACTGGTTTTTGAGATGGTTCCAAAGCAAACCAAAAATATTAGCAGTGATGATATTATGCTTTAAGCTGGCTCCAGCCATTGCATACATTTGTCCATCGGCGTATTCATATTTAATATCGCTTTGCTTTTCACCCTTTAAATATTCCTTTACTGTTAAGTCATTATCTAGTGTATAGGCTAGTGCTGCCATAAAGGACTCCATTTTTATTCGATTTAGATAATTATAGTCTATCAGTTCTTTGTGAGAGTTTAGATTTTAAATTATGACTTGAATTTAGAGAGTGCTGTATTCATCCCCGCGCTGGAGGTTGTGCAGGTCGTTCATTTTGTGCGCTATTAAACGGTTAAAAACTTCTTAACTAATTCATCATCCAGCTCATTCATTGCACCTTTTGCAACTTGTTTTCCACGCTCAAGAATACAAAAATGATCCCCTACACGTCGTGCAAAGGGGAGTTTTTGTTCAACTAAGAGCACGGTAATATCCAGTTCTTTGGTGAGTTTTTGGATAATATCGCCAATTTGTGCCACGATGTTGGGTTGAATACCTTCTGTGGGTTCGTCGAGAATCAGTATTTTAGGGTCAATGACTAAAGCGCGTCCAATGGCGAGTTGTTGCTGTTGTCCACCTGATAAATCCCCCCCCATTGCGATTGATCATTTCTTTTAGCACAGGGAATAGCTCAAAGATAAACTCAGGTATTTTTTTTGCTTTATCTTTGCGCGCAAACAGCCCTGTTTCTAAATTTTCACCCACGGTTAGTTGTGAGAAAATCTGTCGCCCTTGCGGAACATAACCAATACCAATACCTGCACGACTTTCGGCGGCTTTATTTTGAATTTCTTCACCATTAAAAATAATAGCGCCTGATTCGATTGGCAGTAAGCCCATGATGCTTTGCAGTAGCGTGGTTTTGCCGACACCATTACGCCCCATCAAACAGGTGCATTTTCCTTTGGTTACGGATAGGTCAAGATCCCATAGGGTGTGGCTTTCGCCGTAAAACTGATTAACACCTGTTACGCTCAAGATGCTGTCTGTTGTTTGTGCTGTTGCTTCACTCACCGAGATATACCTCTATCACTTTTTGATTATTCTGTACTTCGTCCATTGTCCCTTCTGCCAACACGCTGCCTTGGTGTAGCACTGTCACTTTATTGGCGATGGAACGTACAAAGTCCATATCATGCTCAACTACAACAACCGAGTGTTTACCTGCTAATGAGGTGAGCAATTCGGCGGTACGATCCATTTCTTGATGGGTCATGCCCGCAACAGGTTCGTCAACGAGTAATAATTTAGGATCTTGCATTAATAGCATGCCAATTTCTAACCATTGTTTTTGACCGTGTGAAAGAGAGCCTGAGCGTTGTTGAGCACTTTCTTTTAAGCCAATAATACTTAACACTTCATCAATACGATCACGTTGTTCACCTGAAAGCTTCGCGGTAAAGGTTCTCCATACGCCTTTATCACCTGCAATAGATAGCTCAAGGTTTTCAAACACGGTATGAAATTCAAATACAGTTGGTTTTTGGAATTTTCTGCCAATGCCCATTTGGGAAATTTC
>JAGLBQ010000057.1 GCA_023146675.1 Cocleimonas sp.
CTTGCGGCAAGTAGTGAAGATGCTCAGGATTTAATTACCAATAAGCGCTCTATTAAAACGAAAGTAATGGTTGAAGATAACCAAATACTCGTTTTAGGGGGCTTAATGCAAGATAACTATACGACCACAACACAAAAAGTGCCGATTTTAGGTGATCTGCCCATTATTGGTAAAGCATTCCAGAATAATCGTACTACCAAAGTAAAGCAGAGCTTAATGATCTTTATTCATCCTGTTATTTTGCGAGATGTGTTGAGTGCAACAGGTTATACGCGAGAAAAATACAGCAAACTTCGTCGCTCACAGCAGGTTAGTAAAGTGACTTCTCGTGGAATATTAAAGAAAAAAGCATCCGCCTTTCCGTCCAGGTTAGAAGATTTGACCGTACAAAAAATGACACCAGCGCAGATCAAAGCAATGCGCTTGGCTGAATGGAAGAAAAAACATCCTCAAAAGTATAGGACAATACGCAACAATGTGGTTGCTAGGCGTGCACAGGTAGCAGGGAAAATGACCCCAGCACAACTCAAAGCAAAACGCTTAGAAGAGTGGTATCGAACGCACCCTCAAGATAGACCAAGGGCACAGCAGCATAGTAAACAAGCGTATCAATATCAGCCAGCAAAACGCAACCTGCAGAAAAATGCACAACAAGCGCTACAACAACCTGTAAAAAAAGCGGTGCCAAAGCCAGTAAAGCAGCAGCAAACAGCACTTGAGGCAATTGACTCATTTTAGTCTGGAGTAGATATAATGAAAGCTGAAACATTAACATTGGATACGGATATTACTGACGCAGATGCCATCGCATTAGAAGAACAGGAAAGTCTTTTAGACATTAAAGACTTTCCCTATGCCTTTGCCAAACGGAACGGGGTAGTTGCCACGGATTTTACTGAGGGCACGTATCAGGTCTCCTATGGCACTAAATTTACCGTTGCAACAGCAAGTGAAGTGCAACGTTTTTTAGATAAGCCTGTTTCTTTTCAAGCATTGGATGAAAATGACTTTAACCAGTTATTAGCACGCCATTACGATAGAGGTGATGGCGCACGCGCAATGATGGACGATCTAGGTGAGGAACTGGATCTCAATGATGTTGCCGACTCAATGCCTGAGCCTGAAGATTTGCTTGAGGCAGAAGACGATGCGCCAATTATTCGCTTGATCAATGCGCTGTTAACACAAGCGATTAAAGAAGGTGCTTCTGATATTCATATCGAAACCTATGAAAGTCGTATGACGGTGCGTATGCGCGTCGATGGTATTTTACGTGAAATTTTAGAGCCACCTCGTGCATTAGCTCCTTTGATCATTTCACGCATTAAAGTCATGTCTAAAATGGATATTGCTGAAAAGCGTATTCCACAAGATGGCCGTATCTCGCTAAAAGTAGCAGGTCGCTCGGTTGATGTACGTGTTTCAACACTACCTTCTGGGTCAAATGAGCGTATTGTACTGCGTCTATTAGATAAGCAAGCAGGACGTTTAAATCTCAAGCATTTAGGCATGGATCCGGTGACTTATGATCGCCTTAATAAATTAATTTATAAACCGCATGGCATTATCTTAGTAACAGGACCAACAGGTTCAGGTAAAACCACTACACTCTATGCCGCATTGACTGACCTTAATACCGACTCACGTAATATCATGACCGTTGAAGATCCTATCGAGTATTATTTAGATGGAATCGGACAAACACAGGTTAATAATAAAGTGGATATGACCTTTGCACGGGGTTTGCGTGCGATCTTACGTCAAGATCCCGATGTAGTTATGATTGGTGAAATACGTGATCTTGAAACAGCAGAAATTGCGGTACAAGCATCATTAACAGGTCACTTAGTTTTCTCCACACTGCATACCAATACAGCGGTTGGCTCCGTGACGCGTTTACGTGATATGGGCGTAGAACCTTATTTATTATCATCCAGCTTGATTGGTATCGTATCTCAGCGCTTAGTGCGTTTACTTTGCGATAACTGTAAAGCACCCTATCAAGCCGATGAAAAAGACTGCGAAACCCTAGGTTTTAATGCCAACAATCCACCGACCCTGTATCACCCTAAAGGTTGCCCACAATGCAATCAACTAGGCTATTCAGGTAGAAATGGTATCTATGAATTCGTTGAAGTCGATGATCACTGCCGTAACCTGATTCACAATGATGCCAGTGAGATAGATATAGAACACTATGTACATAAGACCACGCCATCATTGCGCCAAGATGGTGCGCGTCTCGTTTTAGAAGGCAAGACATCGCTAGAAGAAGTGGTACGTGTCACAAGAGAAGATGCTAAGAGCTAAAGAAATTTTCACTTGCAAAACAAACAACACTCAGCTTCTTTGCGAGAGAGAGTCTGCTAAGTAATAGCACACGCTTACCAAGCTCTCCCCTATTCATATAATAATCCAAAATACCTATGCCTGCATTTGAATACACAGCCCTAAACGCCAAAGGTCAACAAGAAAGCGGAATGCTGGAAGCGGATACTGCGCGCCAAGTACGGCAAATATTACGCGATGGTAAACTGACCCCGTTAAACGTCGAAGAAATTGAGCAAAAAGAAGATAGTTCTGGCACGAAAGTAAAACGTGCAGGAAAAATAAAACCTGCTGAACTGGCATTATTCACCCGCCAACTTGCTACCTTAATGCAATCAGGTTCTCCATTGGAAGAAGCGCTAGCAATCTGCGCCAAACAAACCGAACGTAAAAACCTACGCCATATTATCTCAGCTGTACGCTCACGGGTACTAGAAGGGCATTCATTAGCAGGAGGCTTAAATCAATTCCCCTCCGTATTCCCTAATATGTACCGCGCCACGGTGGATGCAGGAGAGCAATCAGGTCACTTAGATGGCGTATTAGATCGATTAGCGGATTACACCGAAGACCGCCAAGAATTGCAACAAAAAATGTCAACCGCAATGGTCTATCCCATTATTTTAATCACCCTATCCATTGCCATTGTTGCAGGGCTTCTTGCCTTTATCGTGCCGCAAATCGTTGGGGTTTTTCAAAATATGGGAAAAGAATTACCTGCAATGACGCAAATGATTATCTCACTGAGTGATTTTATTGTTGAGTACGGAATTTATCTACTTGCCGCCATTATTCTTGCCATCATCGCCTTTAAACGCATTATTAAAATTCCCAAATGGGAATATCGTTACCATAGTTTTTTACTGCGCGTACCTGGCATAAAAAAAATGGTACGCGGATTAAACACCGCACGTTTTGCACGAACCTTAAGCATCTTAGCCTCAAGTGGTGTGCCAATTCTAGACGCCATGAGCATTTCTTCCCGAGTTGTACAAAATGTACCAATGCGTGAAGCCATCAATGAAGCGGCTGTTAAAGTACGTGAAGGCAAGGCAATTCATAAATCACTGGAACAGTCGGGTTACTTCCCACCAATGACAATTTATCTCATCGCCAGTGGCGAAAACAGTGGAACGCTAGACGACATGCTAGAAAGAGCCGCTGTACAGCAAGAACGCGAAACAGACAGCATGATGACAGGCATGTTAAGCCTATTCGAGCCACTGCTGATATTAATTATGGGCAGTGTAGTATTGATTATCGTACTCTCTATTTTAATGCCAATATTGAATTTGAATCAAATAGTGGAATAACGTATAAACGATCAATAGTTATTATTAATTGCATAAAATACAACCGCCATAACGATAAAAAAATCATACGTGCATATAACTAAAAAAATGCAATTATTTACAGTTCGCCCTTTACCTAAAGCCCATGTACCTGTATTCTTGCCCCTCTCAAATTTATGCCTGTTTTCTTACAACAACATAAAAATTGAATTGGAGAAGTGGCCGAGTGGCCGAAGGCGCTCCCCTGCTAAGGGAGTATCTGGTTTATCCCGGATCGAGGGTTCGAATCCCTCCTTCTCCGCCATGACATAGTTCGCCACAGTCTGCGAACGACCTAAAACCCGCACCTAGCGGGTTTTTTTATGCCCGTAGATTTTGGGCAGCAGGTCAAATCTGTGCATTTATAATATTTAAAAGCAGTGATCAATATGTAGGCTATTAAATTAATTATTGTTTCTATGCTGTTCTTTTTTCTTTTTTAAATCAAAGATTTGACCCACTACCCGCTCAGTAATGGAATAAAAGATGCAGCAACAAAATCCACATCTAACGATTCTTTTCCACCCAAACTTTCAATAACTTCTGATGCTGTTAATACGCCCGTCAACGTTGGCTGAGTCACAGGATAAAGTGCGATACCTTTTTTATTAAAAGCTGCTGCAATATGCATTAGACCCGTATCCATGCCTATAACAGCGGTAGCTGCTTGGATTAATGCGGCTAATTCACTGAGCGAGCATTTAGGTAAGCATTCTGCATTTGTATGTGTTGAAGCTAATTTTTTAGCACGCAGATATTCACGTTCATTTCCCCACGGCAGTAAAATACGATAGCCTTGTTTCGCTATCTGCGGAATAAACTGATCCCAAAGATCAAGACTCCACTCCTTATCTTCCCTGCTGGTTGCGTGAAAACCAATGATAAATTTATCAGAAATATTCAGGTTTTTTGGCGGCTTATAGCGATTATTTTCTGCAATACCGTAACCCAGTGGCAAATTATCAATGGAGTAAGATAATGCCTGCGCCAAAAGTTGACGGTTACGGTCAATAGCATGTAAATCTCTGGAGACAGGGATTTTTTGTTGATAAAAATAGCTGGCAAGTGGTTCGGTAATGCTATTTTTATCATAGCCCCAGAGCTCGCCATCAGCCCAGCGTGTTAGCACTGCACTTTTTAATAAGCCTTGTGAGTCAATAACGTTACCATAAGACTGTTGACGTAATTGCTTTTTAAATGCGCTAATTTCTCGCCATGTTTGTATCGAAGCAAGCTGTTTTCGCCAACGCCTAATGGCGACTGGAATCACCAGATCAACATTGGGATGCCAGCTTGCAACCTCCGCAAAAGCTTCTTCAACAACCCAGTCGAATCTTATCTCAGGATTATAATGTGCTGCATCTGTAATCGCAGGTAGCATATGGACAATATCGCCAAGAGAACTTGTTTTTATTATTAAATGTTTGGACAAACCATGTACCTATCAATGAACTGAAAAGCTAACGCTTTCACTCCTTTGCATTTAAAGAGCCGTTTACTGCGCCCATTACGTTACTCAACAGACTCATCAACAATACCTTGTAAAAGCGTAATAATATCATCTTCAACTTTTTTGCCATCACCCAATAACTCTACACGGCGATACGAAAGATAAATCACACCAGGCTCATCATTTAACTCATAAATCGCAATGGTAAAAGGACACATAGAAACATTAGCGGGATGCACTACCGCCATTTTATGCGAGATTAGCGCGCTGCAAAACTCAACTGCTTCTGATTTTTTGAAAATATTTTTCTCAAAACCAATATCTTTACCCGTGCGATTTAACATATCGCTGATATGCAAAGTGCCACTTACAATCATGCCACCATCGGTAATCGCCATCCGCACGCTTTCATTAATATCCTCAAATGAAGTGCCTGCTTTAGTGATAATAACGGTTGGCTTATCTGCTTTTTTAGCATCAGACTTATCCACTTTAGCTGGATTTGATTCAACAGCCTTTGTTTCAGGTGAGCTAATCTTTTCAGCATAAGCTGTCGAGAGAAGTAAAGAAGAGAATAAAATCAGGAATAATTTTTTCATATTGGTAGCCCCTAGCGTAGAGATAAGTTAAATACTCACTGAGTGTATCACAATAAATAAAAAACCAGCAAAAAGCTGGTTTTTAAGATGACATAGTTTTACTTAAAAAGAGGATAATAGCGGGCTATATTGGAATATATCCTGTAAAAATATCACATTATGTTTTCTCTATCAGAGCGTAATAAAAGCCATCCATTGCCGATTCATTGGGGAAAATTTGTCGTCCATAGTGTAGCCCATGCCCCCAGTCTGCTTCTATTTTTTGAATAACCGCATCCTCAGTCTGCTCTATAAAGGCTGCCATTTGTTTTTCATTCTCATCAGGAAGGATAGAACATGTTGCATATAAGAGCTTTCCCTGTGGTTTTAATTTCGCCCACAAACTCGCTAATAACTGCTGCTGTTGTTGTTGCAACCCTTTGATATCATCCGCACGACGTAGGCACTTTATATCAGGATGACGACGTATAACACCTGTTGCTGAACAAGGTGCATCCAGTAAAATACGATCAAATAGAAGCCCACCCGCCCATTGCTCTGTATTAG
>JAGLBQ010000058.1 GCA_023146675.1 Cocleimonas sp.
AATAAATCACCTTGAAAGGGCTAGTATATAATCCAATGCGTGCATTACGACCCGCACGGTCATCGGGTGAGGTTATTAAAATGCTAAAGCGTCCTTTTAATCCTGATGCTTTTCATTTTAATAAGTCGTTTTTAGAACCTGAAATTTTTTGGCAGGGGGTGATGAATGATGTTGAATTACGTATTTTCTATAATAAATTTCCATTTGCCGCGTATCATTTATTGATTGTTCCTGATTTTAAGCAATGTTTGCCACAGTTTTTAACTGAAAAATACCATTTTTTTATTTGGAATTTTGTTGAGCAGTATAAAAACTGCTTAACGGGGTTAGGTATTGCTTATAATAGTCTTGGTGCTTATGCATCTATTAATCAACTCCATTTTCAAGGCTTTATTGAAGAAAAATTGTTACCAATTGAGGAGGATCTATGGGTACATAATGGTGGTGATACTGCCTATCCTTTAGATTGTCAGAAGGTGTGTAACTCAGTTGAAATTTGGAAGGTCATTCAGCAATTGCACCAATCATCACAGGCGTATAATTTGCTTTATCGTGGAGGATGTTGCTATGTGGTTGCACGCAAGTTTCAAGGAGAGGAAGTGGTGCCTGACTGGATGCAGGGAATGGCCTGGTGTGAGGTTTGTGGTGTACAAACACTTGGTAATAAGAAGCAGTTTAATCGTTTAAATCAGGATGAAATAACAAAGGTGCTCACTACAGAAAGGATATAAAATAAGCAATTCATAAGAATATTATGTATTACTTATATTCTTGTTTCTGATATACTTAGCGATTGAGTAAAAATTAAGAATATATTTAATATCGCTATGAAAAAATTTAAAAATAATTTAGCACTGACAGTCTTAAGATCCCTGTTTTATACAGCGATATTGCTTGTTTCTTCGATAAGTAACGCGCAGCAGCTAAATCAGGTTAGGGCTTATATAGCGCCTGCTGATCCACAAAAATCCTATTTTCCATCAAAGCAACAAGTACAAGAAGCGCTAGTTCCACATGCGCCTAATGTTGAGCAAGAATCTGAATTTCCGCCACTAGAACAGCATCCACAAGCTTTTGTTAATCAGTTTTCAACACCTGATGCGCCAAGAGCAATCCCGCAGTTTGTATCGCCTGATTTAATCATGGATAACACCACTGCACTTAATGGTATTAGCTATCGACCGCAAGCAATGACATTTCCAGCGGCGCCTCATTTGATGGGAAAAGCAAATAATAATTTTCTGGCTCAAGGGTTTGATAATTCTACAATGAGAAAGCTTTTTCTGAATAATGTTAAATCAGATTTTAATGATAACCCCTCTCCTTTTACTAATGGCTTTCCAGCCGTGCCATTTGGACATAATAAGAGCTTAAACTCAATAACAGATTGGAATAAATGGAATGGAATGGAGAATGACTTTCCTTTGTTACCAAAATCAACTCCCCCTAATCGAAACAAGGCTTGGGGTGATGTCTATACTGACTTCGCTGATAAATCATGGGGTGAGAGTTTAGATGCTCCACATAACTTAGGGCGTATGCCTGAAGGTTGGCGTCTCCCATATATTAGTACGCCTGATACTGTTTCTGGCAGGATTACTAATCAGTTTCCTCCCATTGCAGAGGAGACAGGGCATCTGGGTAAGCTTTCTAAGTGGGATATTTTTGATCGAGATTAATTTCTCTACCTCGATAAGAAAGGCGGAAATGTTAGAGCTTTCCTGCCTTTTTTATTTTTTATGAAATTAAACATGAAAATTGTTTGATCTTTCCATATAATCCCTCGGCTATCATTGTCGTGGTGGATATTTTACTTGTTTTACAAGTGCGCTTAACGGCATAGCCTTTAGCTAGAACATCATAGGAATGATTTATAGCGTAGCGAAGTTACCACGTGTTTAAATCCTTCTTCCTACCTAGATTCTAAGTAAACGATGTTTTTTTAATAACAGAACACACGGTTTTTTGAGAACTTTATAGTATGACTGACTTAACCCTTTACCGTAATATCGGTATTTTCGCCCATGTTGATGCTGGTAAAACAACCACTACAGAACGTATTCTAAGCCTGACTGGTAAAATCCATAAAATAGGCGAAGTGCATGATGGTGAGGCAACGACTGACTTCATGGAACAAGAAGCAGAGCGTGGTATTACAATCCAGTCAGCAGCGGTAAGTGCGCATTGGAAAGATCATCGCTTAAATATTATCGATACACCAGGGCACGTTGACTTTACGGTTGAAGTTTATCGTTCACTCAAAGTACTGGATGGTGGTGTAGGTGTTTTCTGTGGTTCTGGTGGTGTAGAGCCACAGTCAGAAACAAACTGGCGTTATGCGAATGATTCAGAAGTTGCGCGTATTATCCTTGTTAATAAACTGGATCGTGTGGGTGCTAACTTCTTTAACGTACTGGATCAGATTAAAAATGTATTAGGTGCTACACCTGTCGCAATGGTATTGCCGATTGGTGAAGAAGATGAATTTGTTGGTTTGGTTGATCTTCTAACCCGTAAAGCATGGATTTGGGATGGTTCTGATGATCCAATGAATTACAAAATTGAAGATGTGCCTGCAGATATGGTTGACAAGGTTGAAGAGTATCGTGAGATGCTGATTGAAACCGTTGTTGAGCAAGATGAAGATGTGATGGAGCGGTATCTTGAAGGCGAAGAAATTGATATTGATACGCTTAAAGCTTGTATTCGCAAAGGTACTATCGCGTTAGATTTCTTCCCAACCTACTGTGGTTCTGCCTTTAAAAATAAAGGTGTTCAATTATTATTGGATGCAGTTATTGATTATCTGCCAAATCCTGTTGAAGTTGATCCACAGCCTGAAGTTGACGAGGAAGGCGAAGAGACAGGTAAATTCGCATTGGTTGATCCTGATTATCCATTACGTGCGCTTGCCTTTAAAATAATGGATGATCGTTATGGTGCGTTAACCTTTATTCGTGTTTATTCTGGTCGTCTAGAAAAAGGCATGACCGTTCTTAACACCTTTACAGGAAAAACAGAGCGTATTGGTCGTATTGTAGAGATGTCAGCTGATGATCGTATTGAATTAGATTCTGCGCAAGCAGGTGATATTATTGCTGTTTTAGGTATGAAGAATGTTCAGACAGGACATACTTTATGTGATCCTAAGAACCCAGCTATCCTAGAGCCAATGGTATTCCCAGAGCCCGTTATTTCTATTGCAGTGTCACCAGTGAATAAAGCAGCATCGGAGAAAATGGGTGTTGCGCTAGGCAAGATGATCGCAGAAGATCCTACCTTTATCGTTGAAACAGACCAAGACAGTGGTGAGACTATTCTACGCGGCATGGGTGAATTACATCTTGATATCAAAATTGATATTATGCGTCGTACTCATGGTGTTGAAGTGGAAGTGGGCAAGCCTCAGGTTGCTTATCGTGAAACAATCACGCAGCGCATTGAAGACAGTTATACCCATAAAAAGCAGTCAGGTGGTTCTGGTCAGTACGGTAAGATTGATTATGTTATCGAGCCAGGTGAGCCAGGAGAAGGCTATACCTTTGAGTCCAAAGTAACAGGTGGTAATGTGCCGCGTGAATTTTGGCCAGCCGTTGAAAAAGGATTTGCAGGCATGATGGAGCACGGTGTGCTTGCTGGCTTCCCCTGTTTAGATGTAAAAGTTACCCTGATGGATGGTGCGTTCCACGCAGTTGACTCCTCAGCTATTGCATTTGAATTAGCCTCTCGTGGTGCGTATAGACAATCAATACCTCAGGCAGGTCCTCAGTTAATTGAGCCAATCATGAAGGTTGATGTCTTTACACCTGATGATCATGTTGGTGATGTTATCGGTGATTTAAACCGTCGTCG
>JAGLBQ010000059.1 GCA_023146675.1 Cocleimonas sp.
TGATTAAATCACAGGATTCTGGTGTAACAGGTGTTAATATTAAATGTGATGTGCCATTGAGCGAAATGTTTGGTTATATTGGAGATCTACGTACAATGACTTCTGGTCGTGGTCAGTTCTCTATGGAATTCTCACATTATGCCCCTTGTCCTAGAAATATTTCGGATGATGTTATTAAAGAAGTAAAAGAACGCGAAGAAGCTGCCAAGAAGAAGTAAGGGGAGCTATAGTCATAAAAAAGCCCCTATCTGCTTATGCAGGTAGGGGCTTTTTTATGACTATACTGAGGGTTTTTATTATTCTATATATTTAGTGCGGTGGTTATATATGTTCAGATAAGAATGAACTCTGCTTTTTATTGTAGATATAGAGATTGCTAAGATAATAAAAGCCAACTACTAAGTGACTAATCCCGACTAGCCAGAATCCTATCTGTTGCCCTAAAAGAATATTTAACCCTACTGCCATACAAGTAAAAATGAGAGGTTTCACGATTAATGCGACTACCATAGATGTTTTTCCAATCTTGATAGAGTTGTTCTCTAAATGCTCATCATGCTTATATTTCATCAAACTAATGAAAAGGTATGTGATTGATAATCCATAAATAAACATAATATAATTCATTAAAAATCCTCTTTAAACTTGTTTTTAGTAGTAAGAATTCAGACAAGTAAGGATAACATCAGTTCAATGGAAATGATGTGAAGATTAAATTAATTAATAGCAATGAGTTTGCATAAATGTAGTGCAAGCTATTGATTCAGATGTTAATTTTTTCTTTGAGAAGAATGGGTATTTCTAAGAAAGTTATATTTTGTAAATCAATGAGTTGCAATAAGTGATGGTATTTGTGATGTAGGTATACTTGCAGGATCTAAGCAGTAATTTGAACAATACAAAGGTATTGAAACAGGGTTGATACATATCATGGATAGTTTTACTTAATACTTCTTGAATTAGTCATGACTTAAACTACTTTACCAAAAGTTATTTAGTCCTTAAAATGTGCGCATTTTTAAATTTTAGGAGTTGTTACTATGGCTAGAGGAAGCTACATGGCAGGTCTATTTGGGAGGTCTCCCATTAGTCCACTGCAAGAGCATATGTACTGTGTTTATAAGTCTATACAAAACCTCAGTATTTTATTTGAAGGTGTTGTTGAAATAGATCAGGAAAAAATTTCCACAGCGGCTGATGCCTTAATAAAAGGTGAGCACCAAGCAGATCTATTGAAAAAGGCACTACGCCATAATCTGCCTAAAGGTTTGTTTATGCCCATTGATCGTCGTGATTTACTCGATGTGTTATTAATGCAAGATCAGATAGCAAACCAGGGTAAATCGATAGCTCGCCTGATTACAGGACGAAAAATGACTTTGCCAGCAGAAATGCAGGTGCTGTTTTTAAAATTTGTTGATAAAACAATCGCAACCGTTAGACGTGCATTAGATGTTATTAATGAATTAGATGACCTGCTTGAATCAGGGTTCCGTGGACGTGAAGTTGAGCATGTTGAAGATATGATAACGGAGCTGGGTGCTATAGAAACTGAGGTTGATCGTACTCAAAATAAACTCAAAGGTATTTTATATGAACTAGAAGATGATCTGCGTCCAACCGATGTAATGTTTACCTATCGTCTCATTGACTGGGTAGGTCGTGTTGCAGATGATGCTGAAAAAGTAGGTAGTCGGCTGCAATTAATGTTAGCAAGGTAAAGGGTGGTTCTAATGGATTTTTTCTCTGATACAACAATGATTTACATCACACTAGCTGCTGTTTTTGGGATCTTTATGGCGTGGGGGATAGGTGCAAATGATGTTGCTAACGCAATGGCAACATCTGTTGGTTCTAAAGCGATTACCATTAAACAGGCGGTCATTTTGGCCGCTATTTTTGAGTTTGCAGGCGCGTATCTAGCAGGTGGTGAGGTCACTAAAACCATTCGCAAAGGTATTGTTTCGATGGATGCCTTAAATGGTAATGTCGATTTGCTAATTTGGGGAATGCTTGCATCATTATTAGCAGCGGGAACTTGGCTCCTTATTGCCTCTTTAAAAGGTTGGCCAGTTTCAACTACACACAGTATTGTTGGTGCGGTTATCGGTTTTGCTGCAGTTGGAGTTAGTGCCGATGCAGTGAACTGGGCTAAAGTTGGCAGTATTGTTCTGAGCTGGATAGTTTCCCCATTAATAGCGGGTACTATTGCCTTTGCTGTGTTTAGTAGTATCCAAAAATTAGTAATCAACACGACTGACCCGCTAAAAAATGCAATCCGATACGGACCTATTTACCTCTTTATGGTTGGTTTTATTATAGCGTTAGTGACCATTAAAAAAGGTCTAAAGCATGTCGGTATTAACATTGAGGGTGGAATGGAGTTTGTCTATGCCGCAATGCTTGGTGGGCTTATCGCTTTTATTGGTATTATGCTCATTCGACGCATTCAGTTTGATGAACAAACAGAAAAACGTTTTCATTTTGCCAATGTGGAAAAAATATTTGCTGTCTTAATGATCTTCACCGCCTCAGCAATGGCATTTGCACACGGATCAAATGATGTTGCCAATGCTGTTGGTCCAATGGCAGCGGTTATCAGTGCAGCACAAAGTGGGGAGCTGGCATCTCAATCAGCACTCCCAGGATGGGTTTTGCTTCTCGGAGGGGTCGGTATTGTCATTGGTTTGGCAACACTAGGTTATAAAGTAATAGCCACGGTTGGTGAAAAAATCACAGAGCTAACGCCAAGTCGTGGTTTTTCAGCGGAAATAGGCGCAGCAACAACGGTCGTCTTAGCTTCCTATACAGGAATACCCGTCTCCACCACGCAAATACTAGTCGGTGCAATTTTGGGGGTTGGTTTAGCACGAGGTATTGCAGCAATAGACCTGCGGGTGGTGGGTAATATCTTTATGTCATGGGTTATTACCTTGCCTGCTGGCGCTATTCTATCAATAATGTTCTTCTATTTATTGAAGGGAATATTTTCTTAATTTTTACGATTGATGTTTTTTTAAAAAGGGGCTATACAATGAAAATGTATAGCCCTTTTTTATTTGAATATTCTGTATTTTTTTTAAGGGATAATATAATAGCTGCTGAT
>JAGLBQ010000006.1 GCA_023146675.1 Cocleimonas sp.
GGTCATGGAATAGGTGAAAGTTTTCATGAAAAGCCACAGGTACTGCATTATGGTCAGGCTAAAACAGGCGATATATTGAAAGAAGGGATGATATTTACGATTGAGCCGATGATTAACGTGGGCAAGCGTCATGTAAAACAATTGCCAGATAAGTGGACGGTTGTTACTAAAGATCACTCTTTATCAGCACAATGGGAGCATACCTTGCTGGTTACTAAAACAGGTGTTGATATTTTGACACTACGAGATGAAGAAGAATTTATTTAGAGTAAAAATCAACCATACATCTAGGCTTAGCTTGACTCATATACTAGAATGCTATAAATTTCCACGCAAGCTAGCTGATCAACAATGATCGCTCGATTTAGCTCACCTATTTTTGAGGTGGATAAGGTGTCCAAAAAAATATAACAGGGGTTATAAGCATCTTATAGAACTATCTATTACATTTGATTTGATTCTCAGTGGACGGGGATTAATAATATCTAAACTAAAATAACTCTTTAATTTCTGGTTAAGGTGATTTTCAACTGCTTGATCATAGAGTTTTTTCTTAAATTTTCATAACCCATAACTCGTCATTAGCATCTATACGAGATATCGGGGGAACCTACACTTGTCATTTTCAGAACTAAAATTACAACAAGACTTTGTTGCATCTATCGCAGAAGCAGGTTATCAGTCTCCAACTGAACTACAGTCAAAGCTGATACCTTTGATCGCGGATAGAAAGGATGTGCTTGTCTGGAGTCAGACAGCCGCTGGAAAAACAGGTGCTTTTCTTATTCCTGCGATCAATTACATTATTGCCAACCCTGTTGAGGAAAAACGGGGTGCGCGTATTTTGATATTAACATCGCGCCGCGACCGTGTTAGTCAGATCAACTACACGCTTAAACGCCTTGCCAGTAATCATAATATGCGTTTTGGTTTTGTTGTTAGTGGTCGCCCTTATCAGCCACAAATGCGTCTTATGCGTCGCCCATTAGATTTAATGATTGCGACTCCAGGGCGTTTGAATGATTTAATTGATAATAATAAAGCCGATTTTTCTAAGCTTGAAATGCTAATTGTTGATGATCTAACAACAATCTATCACAAGAGTATGCAAAACCTTTTGGATAAGATATTGGCACAAACAGGTGATGATTGCCCTACGGTTGCTTTTATACGTGATGATAAAGAAGTAACACCTTATGTGCGTGCTTTATTCCCGAATGCTGAGGAAATAAAAATAGCCGAGGAGGAAACAAATAAGCCTGTACAAAAAAAGAAAAAGCAGAGTGCTAATAAACCAAAAAATAATAAGCCTGTTAAGAAAGCACCCGCTATTCCACAGAAAAAAATAGAGTTGCCCGATATAGAGCATATTGTTCATGTCGCTGATGACTATACGCATAAAATTGCGCTGATGGATCATTTGTTGGATGAGTTTGCAGGAGAGTCTACTGTTATTTATACATCAAGTTTGAAATCAGCAGAAAAACTGATGGATAACCTTGCCAATCATGGTCATATGTCAGAGTTGGTAAGAAATTTATCAGCAGAAGAAATACAATCGTCGGATAATGCAACACTGCTGATTAGTGATCAGTGCAGCGTTAATATTGCAGATGATCATACGCAACACATATTGCATTTTGAGCTTCCTTACAATGTTAATAAATACCAACAAAGACTAAAACGACATCAGCCAAAACAAAGTAACTCAGCGATTATTTTAGCCGATGGGCGAGATTATAATGCGCTTAAAACTATCGAAAAAATATTGGGTGATTCGTTAGAGCAACAGGTTGTTCCTGGTCTTGAGCCATTAAAGCCATTTGTTTCACAAAGATCTACTAAGCAAAGAACAAATAGCAATAACAGAAAGCCACAGGCAAACCAAAACCAAAATAAAAACAATCGCAGAAGACCACAAGATAATAAAACTAAAGGTAAAAAAAGGCTTCGTAAAGGTTTGCATGGGCGTTTTGAGGGAGTGCGCAAACGTAATCCTTTGCGTAATACACAAAATACAAGCAATGATAGTTGGCAATCTGATTTTGTAGAGCCAAAAGAAAGAACAGTAAAAGCCAAGCGTGTTGTTATACGTTATAAAGACAGCAAAAGAACACTTTTAAAAGAGGGTGATTGAAAGCTTCCGCTTTTCAGTGAGTCTCTAAGGAGTGTGCACGGAATAACGTTTCGAAATTCTAAACGCAGAATTTTATTTGAGCCTGGATGAGCCTATCTAAGCTGGGATAAAAAGGTAAGTGAGAGATCAGGAAGTTGTTTCATGCTTATTTCTTATTCCTAAAATAAGAAAGCTAAGAAATTATCGTGAGGTGTGAGTATACTTCATCGTTATGTCATCAATAAAAAAATCCAATATTAGCTGGTTGAGTGGTTTCTTAGCGGTCTTATTGATCGTTTCTGTGGTTGCTATTGTCTGGGTGGGGTTGGCTATCACAACAACCACTCCAGAGAAAAAAATAAATCCCCCACCTTTTGCAGTAACCGATATAGATACATTAGCGCAGCAGCTCGTTAATAAGTTTGTGAAGAAAAATTTATCAGAAAAAGAAAAAAATAGTATCTTGCAAGCAGTCAACAATACCCTCCAACATTTGCAAAATACCCAGTGTAATCAATCACTTCCTGCGCTACAAAAATTAGACCTCAATACTGCGGTAACATTATTGACTGAATTAACAAAGCAGGAAGAGCAACCGCGTGATGCGGCTAAAACATGGGTGGATATCGGTAACTTACAACAGCTTAAATCCTCACAGCTCGCTCTATTCGCCTATAAAAAAGCCAGTAAGCTTGATGATCATAATAGCAATGCATGGAATAGGTTGGGTAATTATTACCGTCAGCAAAAGAAATTTGCATTAGCAGAAAATGCCTATGAAAAAGTTTTACAATCATCCATAGAGGGTTCTGCGACAAAAGCGGTTGCATTGGCTAATTTTGGTCTGTTATACCAAGCGCAGGGGAAGCTTGAGCAAGCAAAAGTGTCCTATGAAAGTGCGCTACGGATTAATACTATAAAGAAAAATACGGCAAGTCTTGCCTCTAATAATGAAAACATAGCTATTCTTTATAAGAAAAGCAGTAATTTTGAAGCTTCCGAAAAACATTATTTAGACGCGCTGTTTCATTATGAGGTGTTAGAGCAGAGTAGTAGTATTGCCAATATTCAACTATCATTAGCTAGCCTTTATCATCAGCAGAAAAAGCTTGAGAAAGCTAAGCAACATTATCAAATAGCACTAGAATTATATAAAAACAATAATGATCAGCGAAAAGTAGCGAGTAGTTACAGCAACTTAGGTATTTTGCACCAGCAGCAAAATAACAGTACAGAAGCAAAAATTTTCTTTGAAAAATCGCTAGCATTAAATCAGCAGATAAAACAGCAAAAAGGGATTGCTGATCAGCATGGTAATCTAGGTGTGCTTTATCGTTTGCAAAAAAAATTCATAGAATCAGAAGCCTCGCATTTAAAATCACTTCAGATATATCAACAGCTTCAACAGTTAGATGCTATTTCTCAACAGCAAACCAACCTTGGTTTTCTCTATCAAGCGTGGGAAAAAAGAGAAAAAGCATGTCAACATTGGCAGAAAAGCAAGCAAATATTAATGCAACTCAATGATACGAATCGAATTGTGCGAATTGAAAATATAGTCAAGAAGTATTGTGAGTCTGTTA
>JAGLBQ010000060.1 GCA_023146675.1 Cocleimonas sp.
TGGGTGGGCAGGAGTAGTTACAAATATTCTTGATCACAATAGCAATTTGTCTGATGGCTGACTTTATATAAATGCCTCAATGGCATCATTAAGAAAATTCCAGCCTTTACTTGTTGTCACTATGCGTTGCTTATCCAGAGTGATTAACCCCATCTCTACAACTTGTTTTAACCTGTCTTCAATATCTGTGAGTGCAAGGTGAGTTCTTTGTTCAAATAAGTCACTCGCCACGCCCTGCTTGAGTCTCAGTGCATTTAGCATAAACTCAAATGGAATATCTACTTTCTCCAGTAATTGCTCCGAAGAGCGCCCACTCCCTGTACTAACTTGCCGCATATATTGCTCAGGCTGACGATATTTGCTATAGCGTTGAATATTGCCATCAGGAGCGGTTATTTTTCCATGCGCACCCGCACCAATGCCAATATAGTCACCAAACTGCCAATAGTTCATATTATGTCGGCTGCGGTTGTCATTATTTGTATTCTTGTTTGCGTAAGCTGATACTTCATATTGCTCAAAACCAGCTTGTTTTAGCAATGCTTGACCTTGCTTTTGCATATCCCATAACGCCTCATCATTTGGTAGTACAGGGGGGGAATGATGAAATAACGTATTTGGTTCTAGTGTTAATTGATACCAAGATATATGGGTGGCATTGCAATCAATCGCTTGCTGTAAATCTGCCAATGCTTGTGTTGTATTTTGTTGTGGCAATCCAAACATTAAATCTAGATTGAAGTTATCAAAACCTGCATTTTTAGCAATCTCTGCGGCATGGGTTGCTTCTTCACCATTATGTATCCGCCCTAATGCGTTTAAATGATCTGCATTAAAGCTTTGAATGCCGATTGATAGTCGGTTGATTCCTGCTTGTCGATAGGCTTTAAAACGCTGTTGTTCAAATGTTCCTGGGTTTGCTTCCATGGTAATTTCCATGGAAGGGCGCATGGGTAGCAAAGCGCGCAAGCCTGATAGGATCTGCTCAATCGCCTCCGCAGAAAATACACTGGGTGTGCCGCCACCAATAAAAACGGACTCCAGTCGTCTACCCCAAATGGCAGGTAGCTCATTTTCAAGATCTTTCAATAATGCCTGAATATAAGCGTGCTCAGGCAAGTTGTCGTTTATTTGATGTGAGTTAAAGTCACAATAGGGACACTTTTTAATGCACCACGGGATATGGATATAAAGGCTAAGCGGGATTGGAGTCATAAGTTGTTCTGCGTAAAATAATTAGCAAGATAATAACAGCCTGACAGTTCCTAATTCAAACTAACCGTTAGCTGTGTTATCCTAGCAAACATTAACCTGTTCGTTCCGTAATTCAAACTACAATAAATATAAGATACTGAATTTATAATAAGCTATGTCATTTATCACAAATATTAATCCCTTTAACGTTACCTTGCCAGCCGCAGTGGTAGTACATATTGCTGTTATTGCAGGTGTTGGCTTTGGTTTGCCTGATACGCCTAAAATGCAACATGCACCATTACTTGATATCACGTTAGTCAATACACACGCTGATAAAGCACCTGATAAGGCAGATTTTATCGCGCAGGCAAATCAGCAAGGTAGTGGCACATTAGATAAAAAAAGCCGTCTAAGTAGTCCGCTTGCCTCAATGAATCCCAATGATTTATCGGGAGAATCCCCTGTAAAATCATTTGAATCTACCCCTGATATTGCGCCTAAAATTGATCCGCAATTATTAACAACTAAGGGAAAAACTGATAAGCGCGTGAATAAGCGTCCAGAAAAAGAGGATATAAAAGATCCCAAGCCTATTGATAAGGAAATGTCAGATGAAACGGATGAGATCGCACAGTTAATGGCAGAAATGAGTAAGGAAGAGCAGCATTACGCTAATCGTCCACGTATTCATTTTATCGACTCTATTAGTGCAAAAAGTGCGGTTGAAGCAGAATACATTGATGCTTGGGCAAAAAAGCTGGAGCGCATTGGCAATATTAATTTCCCTAAAAAAGCACTTAAATTAAGTTTGAGTGGTACACTGATCTTAAATACTACATTAGATAGAGCGGGTCGCGTGGTTGAAATTGGCATTGATAGCTCTTCAGGGTCGCGTATTCTTGATAATGCTGCATTGCGTATAGTGAAGCTTGCATCACCTTATGAGCCTCTACCACGCGAAGTTCGTGCTAAGTATGACCAACTTAATATTACGCGTTCAATAATTTTCCATCGAGCAGGTGGAGGGAAAGTCTCTTTTAGTACTCAGTAGGACTAAGGTTTGATAATCCGACGTCCTCCATAGGACTTTTCTTTCTGCTCATTTGATCTCAAAACTTAGAAGCATCAGCAGATGCATAGTATTGCTACCTGATGATTAAGATCAAATGAGTAAGGAGAAAAAGACAATAGAGGAGTTGAGATATTATTGAATTCTTAGCCCTCAGTACAGGGAATGTATTATGTCTACTGAAATGATCAGTCTAAAAAACCACCTATTAATTGCCATGCCGAATACGCATGACAGCGCCTTTGACCGTACCGTAACACTGATTTGCGTTAATGATGCCAAGGGGTCTTTTGGCATTACCATTAATCGCCCCATTAAAATCACCATCGGCGATGTCTTTCAACAGCTTGATCTCTCAACCGATAATAGTGATTTGAATGAAACATTGGCGCTCTCGGGTGGACCTGTTGATGTAGCTCAAGGTTTTGTCCTACACGATACAGATAAGCGCTGGGATAGCACGATGCGCATTTCAGATCAACTTGCAGTCACTTCATCACGAGATATATTGAAAGATATTATTAAGGGTACTGGACCTGATAATTTTCTTCTCACACTTGGTTGCGCGAATTGGGCACCACAGCAGCTTGAGGAGGAAATGATGTCAAATGCGTGGCTGACCTGTCCTGTAAAAAATAGTATTGTCTTTGACCTGCCCTATAAACAACGCTGGAACGCTGCTGCTAATAGTATGGGCGTTGACTTATCACGCATGAGTAGCAGTATTGGTCATGCATAAACACTACTTGGCGATCTGATTATGTCAACCGTAATATGTTTTGATTTCGGTTTAGTACGTACAGGCGTTGCCATTGGCAATACCATTACCACCACCGCAATGCCAGAATGTACCTTGCAAAGTAAAAACAATAAACCTGACTGGGATTCTATTTCTCGCTTAATCTCAGAGTGGAACCCCTCACAACTAGTCGTTGGTTTACCTACTCAGTTAGATGGCAGTGATACCGATGCCACCAAATCCGTTAGACGATTTTGCAATCAGCTAAATGGTCGCTACAACTTACCCGTAGCGCAAGAAAATGAACAATATACCTCCATTGAAGCAGCGCAACGCCTCAAGGAAACTCGCCAGCGCGGTCGCAAAAAGAAAATCAGCAAAGAAGATGTTGATCAAATCGCTGCTGTTATTATTTTAGAGAACTATTTTGCAAATAATGAATAATAATATTCCAGAATATCTCAGTCAAATGGCGCAACAATTACGTGAGCATATGACAGAGAATAAGATAGAAAAGCCACTAATGGTCGGGATTCACTCCGCAGGTGTATGGCTCGCGAATGTTCTACATGAAAAACTAGCAATAGAAGATCCCTTGGCAGAATTAAATATCAGTTTTTATCGGGACGATTTTAATAAAATTGGTTTGCACGGGCAAATCAAACCCTCCAAAATGCCCGTTAGCATAGAGAATCAACATATTATTCTTGTTGACGATGTGCTTTACACAGGCAGAACCATTCGCGCTGCTATGAATGAGCTATTTGACTACGGGCGACCTGCCAGCATTACGTTAGTGGTATTAATTGACCGTGGTGGTAGAGAGTTGCCTATCTTCGCACAGGTGATTGGATTTAAACAACAATTGGATGCGGATAGTGACTTTAAACTCTCCGACAGTGAATCATTGAAATTAAGTATTGTGAAGAAATATTAATTCTTTCCCTTTATATCCCTCAACAAATACTGATAACTAGCATTCCTCCGTATTAATTGCCGCCCTACTTTAATCAAACGATCAACCTGCTCTCGACTCAATGAAAAACTCGTTGGAATTTTATTAAAAAAGTTTTTTTCTTCATCTGATTGCAAATCTTTAAAGCCAAATTTTATAAAGTAAGGTTCAACACGGTTTTGTGGTGTGGAAAGTTGTTGTGACCATTGCTGTAACTTGTTTTTTAATAATTCTAACGTGGCAACATTATAGCGATGCAGTTGCACGTTACTCATTGCGCCAACGGTTTCAGATAATGAGGGGCGACGACTCGTGTTATCCATTAATCGTGCGGGATTAGTCGATGCATCAACAGAGATCAGCACGATTCTTTTTGGTGCCTTTAACTTTAATCGTTTCATGAGCGATTTGGCACCCCCTGAGATTTCTAACATATCATGAATAGCGCGCAAACCTAGGTTATCGGTGATGCCTCCATCAACAAAATGAGCATATTTTCGCTGATCCTTATCATAATAAGTATTCAATCCCTTTAGGATCATTTGTAATTCAGGGCTTTTTTTAGCGCTATTGTCTATTGTTTGCAATATAGAGGAGGTTTTTTTTCCACACTTATCATGGTTTTTAATCACCACAGGATTAAATAAAAGCGGAACGGCAGAGGAGGCGGTCACTGCCCGCGCGACAGGAAATGAGGATAAGTCAGAGCAGAGCAAATTAAAATATTCTTGAGTAAAAGAAAAACGTACACCATGCCCTAAGTCCG
This sequence comes from Cocleimonas sp., assembly GCA_023146675.1. Lineage (GTDB taxonomy): Bacteria > Pseudomonadota > Gammaproteobacteria > Thiotrichales > Thiotrichaceae > JAGLBW01. Next base: position 4,727 of record JAGLBQ010000060.1, read on the forward strand.
ATGCATTAATTATGATCATTGGTGCATCAGGGTGCATCATATCGTCAAAAGTGGCGTATTTAAAAATAGTGCGTTGATAGTATTCAATTGCAGCTTCTGTTCGCCCCTGTGGTGAGATAATGAAAAAGGGATTGAGGAAGCGCTTTAAAATCTGCTTTTCAATATGATGATGTAAAAATACCGTCTCAAAATCTTCAAAAACTTTGTCGCCAAATAAACCATAATAAGCAGCGGTGAAACTTCCTCCTGAAACAGAACTGATCACATCCACCTCATCAAGTAGACGCATCGATTTGCCATTAGCAGTAAAGGTTGTATCGCGTAGCTCTTGCAAGACTCCATACGCCAATGCGGCAGCCCGCGTGCCTCCGCCAGAGAAAGCCAAAATCACAAAGCTATCACTATTTGAGAATTTTTTATTAAAGGATGCTAGCGAGTAAGGTTTGGTGATCATTGTTGTTTTTTTTACAGGATCATTTCTGATCTCACCATAGGTGGCACAGCCTGAAAGTAATAGGGGCAAGGCGTAAACAAGTTGGTACATGGCAGCTATTCCTTTTTTACAATGTCTTTGGTTTTATAAATTATAGTCGCTTAATCGTTATTTTATTTACATAGTGTTCTCTAGTAAATAAGGTATTGATAATATAAAAAATAATAGATTAAAACTATGAAAAAAATAGCACTGGTAATAGCAGACTTAGACCTTGGTGGTGGACAGCGTGTAGCAATTAATCTTGCTGAGGCATTGGCGAAACAACATCAGGTAAATATTATTATTTTTCGTGATGATGAGATTCACTACCAGCCTTCCGTCAACCTTGTTCATCTGAATTGCCCTGAAAAACAGGGTATCCCTGCGAAGGTTTATAATGTCTTTAAGCGCGCTGCCAAGTTACACAAGCACTTTAAGCAACAGCAATATGACCATATCTTTAGTTTTATGGAAACGGCTAATTTTCCTGTCGCAATGGCGAGCCGAGAAGCAGTGCTTTCAGTGCATTGTAACCCACGTAAATTATTGTCATTTTTTGAAAAACTATTAATGCGTCTTACTTATCATCGTGCCAAAAAGGTGATTGCGGTCTCGGATGATGTTGCAGATATTTTGCGTGAAGATTATGGTTTAAAACATGTTGTGCGTATTTATAACCCTGTTGATTTACAAGCAATTGCCAAGCAAGCTGAAACCCCTTATCAGCATCCTAGAGCTTATATCGTTGCTTTGGGGCGTTTAAATGAGGTGAAGCGCTTTGATTTATTGATTGAGGCGTATGCTCATTCAAAAGCACAACAGTATTGTGACCTTCTTATTATAGGTGAGGGTGAAATGCGCCCCTTACTAGAGCAGAAAATTGCCATGCATAATCTAATTGATAAGGTGCATTTAATTGGGCTGCAAATGAATCCTTATCCTTATTTGGCAGGTGCTGAGTTTTTAGTTTTATCAAGCCGCACCGAAGCATTTCCAATGGTATTAGTTGAAGCGCTTGCTACAAAATGTCCCGTTATTGCCACAGATTGTCCTACAGGACCGCGTGAAATTATAACACAGGGAGAGAATGGTTTATTAGTAGAAAATAAAAATGCTAGTGCCATAACAGAGGCGATAGATCAATTATATTTTGATAAAGCAGCGCAACAATCAATGCGTTCTAATGCGCTTGCGTCTATTCAGCACTTATCAAGTAATGAAATCATCACTGAATGGTTGAAGCTATAGTAATATTATTATTCGTCCAAATAATAAGCACAGCCTATTATCACCCCTCTATTATTTATGAGTAAGGCTTATTATTAACCATAAAAATCAACTGTTTTAGAGCTAATTTTACTCAAAATATTCGTTATTTTTATTTATATTTTTAAAATTTACTATCAAGATCATAAAATATTATTATTAGCACCGTTTAAAATATTAGCAAATAATAATATTTTAAAATATTATACAATACAGCTAGATAGACTAAAAATTAGAGTGATTAAATTTTAAGTCATAAAAAAATACTTATAGGCTGATAATATTTTTCAATTGGAAAGTTTATAAATTGCGCTAAATATTTGTCATTTATTTTTAGCTTTTAGTTTAAATAGACTTACCATAACAATCCACAGCACTTTTATACTCTATTTTCTTATGCTATATTCCTCTGCAAGTTATTTAAAAAGCATAAACTACTATGTGATTTGTAAGGATATTTTTCATTAGTTTATGCAAGATAACTTAATAATAAGTAATAAATTTAATCTGACGACTAGGAGTCACAAGTGTTATACAAAATGAGTGACATTACACTATTTCATGGTTATCTATATTATCATCTTTTACAGTGCTGATTCGGCACTATCCCTTTAAAATACATTGCATTAAGAATTAGATAGATCGCTTTTATTTATTAAAATAATATAAGTGCTCATTACCCTTGCTTATCGTATTTATAATACCCCAATTAAATAATCAAGCTTCCTGTTTTTATTAACAATGGATGGCAGAATATTATTTTGTTTGTTTAAAACGTATTATGGCGCTTAAATAGCAATCATTAATCGTGCATTATTTTAATAACTAACACAGTAAGCTAATTATTTATTTTAATTTTACATTTATCCCAAAAAAGTCAGGAAGGATCCTGATAACGATCGAGACATTACTTTACTAGGAGGTATTTATGTCCATACTTAAGAAAACTTGTCTATATGCGTTAACCCCCGCTATATTAGTTGTATTCACAGCGACCACTTACGCAGAAGCACTGCCAGGACCATTAGTAGAAACAGATTGGTTATCAAAAAATCTGGACAAAGTACAAATTTTAGATGTACGTACCAATCCAAAATCATTCAAAAAATATGCTAAAAAACCCGCTGTAAATCCTTGTGGAGTTGGTGGAGCAAAGGCTAAAACACCTGTCGGCGGTCATATTGACAGCAAAAATATTGCATTAGTGAAGTGGATCAAAGTACTTTCCCGTGGTGAGAGCAATGGTGTAAAGCTTCAGTCTATGAATATAGATAAAGCTAAATTTTCTAAACTGATGG
>JAGLBQ010000061.1 GCA_023146675.1 Cocleimonas sp.
CCTAATATACATTGGACTATTATTGGTGCATTAGCAGGTGCGCGTCTTGTTGGTATTATCGAAAAAGATGTGCGTAGCTGGGTACGTTATAACTGGCGCATGATTCTACTCGCCTTTGTTGGCGGTATGCTGTTCTCATTTGGAACTCGGCTAGCAATGGGGTGCACTACGCATCACTTTATGGGCGGTCTACCTGCGATGAGCATTGCTTCTTGGGTCGTTCTATTTACGGGTATTCCCTTTGCTTTCTTAGCCTTTAAAATCTCCTTGAAACTAGAGCTGGGTGGTTATTTCCGCCATCAAGAAACAAAGCCTGTTGCACGCCTAGTACATGATAGTAAAGATCATACTAATCCTGGTTATGATCCTGATTATGTACCGCTTAAAGATCCACTACGTTTTGTTTTAAACACCATCTTAATTCTCTTCTTAGCCGTTCCACTTTACTTTGCACTCTTTACTGATGAATTTGCAGGTTCTATTAGCCAATTAGGTATGTGGGGCATGTTAGGTCTATTGATTCCTGGTTTAGTATTAGGTTTTGGTATTGCTAAATCTGGCTTTGGCACAGAATGTTCTGTGATGGCGCCTGAGTCTGTCATTATCGATAAAGATAAATATTGTAAAGCCGGCATGCCAGAATGTACTTTCCGTATGTTCCGTAGCATGGCACCACTACAAGGCTTTATGGTCGCTATCGTGTTGTTTAATATCTTCCTAATGATCATTTGGTTATCGGGTGCAGGTGAAATGCCATTAGCCTCTGGTGAAGAATATGGGCTTTACTGGGGACATATTGTTGGTGGTCCATTCCTTGCCATGGGTGCAGTGTTTATGATTGGTTGTGAAGTGCGTACCTATGCACGTCTTGGGCTTGGTTATATGACCGCACTAGCCGCATTACCCGGTTTCTTTATTGGTTATATTCCTTACACGCTAAATCAAGAAGCGATTGATTCAATGATGTTTGGAGAAGGTCTTACTGAATTGCTAACCATTCCTCAGTTAGCTGATAGCTTAGTAGGTGGCGGTGAAGTCATCTGGGCATTAGTCTACAGTGCATTCCTAATTGGCTTATTAATTATGAGCTTCTCAGTAGGACGTAAGTTCTTCAAAATCAGCATGAAAGATATGATGAGAAAGAATACGGATGAGCTAGTTTACGCTGAAGTAAATCCTGAGCCATTTCTTCCTGCTAAGAGATAGCACTAGTAAATTCAAGATGTTAATTATATTCGTCATCATAAATATTGTAGGGTGGGCAGTGTTTTTTGCCCACCTTGCAAAAAAGTCAACGCTTTGGTGGGCAAAAAAGATTGCCCACCCTACGTGGCTTCTAATGGCGACGGTACTAACAAGCAATTCACTATGGGCGGCAACCGATAATGATTATTGGCAGCTGCCCATTCCTCCTCAAGGCGATGCACCACAAACGCATCATCCTGTTACTCATGATATTAGCCCCGAATCCTGTGCGCTTTGCCATAAAAAGCAAGCCGATGAATGGCAAGATTCCTATCATGCAAAAGCCGCCTCCGATGGCTTAATCGGACAATTACATTATTTTGATCAAGACAGTGCAGAAAACTGCCTCAGTTGCCATACGCCGCGAAGCGAGCAAATAGAAGATTGGCAAGATCAATCACTCAAATTTAAAGCAACAGGCATTGATTGTGCCAGTTGTCATTTACGTCAGCATCAACGTTATGGTGCCAATAATAAACCAACCCCTGTGCATGGAACGGTACAAGCAAAGCCGTTATTTAAAAAGGCTGATTTCTGTAGCCGTTGCCATCAATTTAGCGAAGGCAGAGGACTTAAATTAACAGGGAGTTTTTTAGAAAATACCCATCAAGAATGGCAACAATCCAAATGGAGCAAACAAAATAAAACTTGCCAAAGTTGTCATATGCCGAATGGCTCACATCGCTTTAAAGGTATTCATGATGCTGAGATGACACGGAGTGCATTAACGATTAAAGCAATACGCAAAGTGGCAGGATTTAGTTTATCACTCAGCAATCAGTTTGCTGGGCATGCTTTTCCAACCTATGCCACACCCCGCATTATTGTGACCTTAACCTCCCATGATGGGAAAAATAAGAAAAACCATATTATCCAACGTCAATTATTTTTAGATAAACACCAAAGCTTGCAACAAAAAGTAGACACACGCTTACAAGCAGGCGAAACCATCACCCTTTTTTTACCACTGAAACCGCACCAACAAGCCACAGCTAATATCCGTGTAGAGCCTGATCACTTTTATAAACAGGTTATTTATCCCTATTTTCTTGAAGAGAGCGATGAGGTGCTAGATCAGGATGATAAGCAAGCACAACATCTGCTGTTAAAAGCCAAACAAGTGAATCGTGATTACACCTTATACGATATTCAATGCCCAAGCTGGCAACAAAAAAATCATCACTGCACCTTATCACCACAACCACCTAAAGGAGACCTAATGTCCTTACCCAAAGATAATTCTACTATAAAAAACCATTTACCCTCTAGGAGAAATTAGTAAATGAATCAAGCAACTGCCACCGTATTATCCCCGCTAGGGATGGCAAAAAAAATACACTCAATTCCAATGATAATAGGTTTAGCCCTCATCTTTATTGGTAGCATCGCGCTCTATCTTGCGGGCGAAGGTGTCATGGATAGCCAACTGACATTACCTGCCATGCTCGTTATCGGCGTATTGTTTGGTATGACGCTCTACCACGCAGCCTTTGGTTTTGGACGTGCTTATCGCCGTTTAATGCTATACGGCGACATCACAGGAATGCGCGCGCAACTCGTTATGTTAGCGATTGCAACCTTATTGTTTGCGCCTTTATTTGCGACAGAATACCTATCAGACCCTGAAGCCTTAGTCTCACCCATTACCATGCAACTTGTCATTGGCGCCTTTCTCTTCGGATTATCAATGCAAATAGCAGATGGCTGTGCATCGGGTTGTCTCTATGAAGCAGGAGGCGGTGATAGCAAAATGTTAATCACTATCTTAGGCTTTATCGCAGGCGCTTTCCTTGCAACATTGCATTTAGAATGGTGGGCAGAA
>JAGLBQ010000062.1 GCA_023146675.1 Cocleimonas sp.
TATTTCGTGCACATTCCTTAGCATCGTTTAACTGACCAATAAATTCAGAGAAATTAAAGTATTCAAAAATCTCCCGTGCATCTTTAGAGAAGCCTTGCAGATAACTCAGCAGATTCGCTTGAATATCCGACTCTCCCAGCTTGGATAAATCCATTTTGGAATGATTGAAAAAGCTAAGTTGATCCGTTGCACGTAATAACAACTTTTCTTTGGCATCTTCGGGGAGATCCATTTTTTGGATGTTTTCATCAGCCGCCAAAACTGCTGCTTTGCTTTGCGCTAAAACGCATTCAAGACGACGCAATAGAGTAAAGGGGAGGATAATACGACCGTATTGGCTTTGTTTGAAATCACCTCGCAGTAAATCGGCAATTGCCCAGATGTAGGCGGCGAGGTTGTTGGAGGCTTGACTCATTGGGAGGTATCCGTTTTGTTAGTCTAGTGCTAACTATTTACTATCATTACTAAAATCAAATGAATCAGAAAATAACTGTGTATCAGGCAATCCTTGTTTGGCAAATAGCGCTTTAGCGGCATTAATCATTGGTGGTGGCCCTGCCATATAGACATCATAGGCTGATAAATGACTAAAATCTTCTGCAACGGCTTGATGCACAAAACCTGTTCGCCCTTGCCATTGATCATTATCATCCGCAGCAGAGAGTACGGGTGTATAATGGATCTGCTTAACATCATTTGCCCATGCTTCAACTAGATTACTGTATAAATCTTGTTTAGCTCGAACCCCCCAGTAGAAATGTATTTCGCGGTTTGTTTTTTCTGCGATTAACTGCTCTAGCATCCCTTTCAGTGGTGCAAAGCCTGTTCCTCCTGCAATAAAAATGAGTGGGCGGTTGGTATCGCGTACAAAGAACGTTCCTAATGGGCCATGAAGTCGCACGAGTGCTTTTTCTTTCATTTCTTCAAAAACGTGGGTAGTAAACTTTCCACCTTCAACTAAGCGGATATGCAACTCTAGTGTTGAGTCATTGGTGGGCGAGTTGGCTAATGAAAAAGAACGTTTTTTATTATCACGCAGGAGGAATTCGATATATTGCCCTGCCTGAAAGGGTAAGCGTTTGCCTTGGGGTAATGTCAGTTTCATTTGCATCACATCATGTGATAACTTATGCAAGGAAGTGACTCGTGCAGGTAGTGTTTTTACCTCGATCTCATTATCAGGAATCTCAGCAACTTCAATTTCAAGGGATGATGTGGCAATGGCAGAGCAAAAGAGGGCTTGCCCTGCTAGGCTATCTTCTTCTGATAAGCTGACAGGTAAGCCTTGAGGGTAATCAACTTTGCCTGATATAACTTTTCCTAAACAGTTACCACAAGCACCACTGCGGCAGCCATATGGAAAGGAGATGCCCTGGCGCAAGGCTGCATCAAGAATAAGTTCATCTTCTTCTACTGTGAATTGATGTCCGCTAGGACGGATTTTGACGTCAAATGACATGATATGTATTCCCTAAAAATCGGCATGAGTTAGAAAGCGGGATTCTATCGCAATAGAAAATAATTATCACAACAAAAGATAATGAAATGAGTGCTTATAGTGGGAGATGACAGTTGCGTAGATTAGGTTTAACTAGAGCATCCGCCACTACTACAGCCACCACCGCTGCATCTTCCGCCCATTAGTTGCGCTTTTTTATTAAAAATATAGTTGAGCGATAGGTATAATAAAATAACCGATGAGACTTGCGCGATAAATCCAGAGTCTTCTTTATGCACCGCTAAAATATTGATAGCGGATAGGCTTTCAGAGAAGAAGCTATCAAAGAAATAACCAAAGAAGAGGCTGCCAATCAGTACCGATGAGAGATAGATAATCAGCGATGTTTTACCTAATGTTTTTAACACCACGCTCATGGTAATGGTATTGGTTGCAGGGCCTGCCGTTAAGAAGATAAATGCTGCACCTGGCGAGAAACCTGCGGCAAGTAGCGATAAGCCTAAAGGAATAGAGGCGGTTGCGCAGACATAGAGAGGCATGGAGATTAGCAAGACTAAGGCGTAATTTATAAATGCGTTTGATGATATGTAGTCAGAAAGATTTGCTGGCATGAAGGTAACAATGAGCGCGCCTATAATGATACCGATCATCAGTGATTTAGCGATGTCTTTGTAAATATCATCAAAGGCATAGGACAAAATTTTCTGCACTATGCTGAGTTTATCTTCTGCTTTTATGACTTTAATATTTAAAGGTTTACCAACAGGATAAGCTAGATTGGGTTTTTTATTGGGGTCTATCGGTGTGTATTTTGGTGTATCGACGGGCTTCTTTGCATTGTCGTCAGGGACGAATAAAAGTGTTAATAATCCCGCAACCAAAGCAATAACAACGGAGGAGATAATACGATAGAGGGTAAAGACCCAACCAAAAACCCCATAGGTTGCCATAATAGAGTCCGCGCCTGTAATTGGGGTGGCAATTAGGAAGGTTTGTGTGGCACTTTTAGAGGCACCACTCTTTCTTAATGCACTAATAAAGGGGATAACGCTACAGGAGCATAAGGGCAACGGAATACCAAGAACAGCCGCCTTGATATTGGACATAAAATTATGTTGTCCTAAATGCTTTTTAACAAAAGCATCAGGGAGTAATAGCTTAAAGACACCTGCTATCAAGACACCAATCAAAATAAAGACAGCAATTGAGTTGAGCAATGCCCAAAAGTTGTAGAGGAATTCTAGAAATAATTCTTTAAACATCATAAAAATCTCTATATCAGGTGAGGTTTAGTCCGTAGCATTGTTTAGAATATAGCGCTTGCTATATTAAATGCAATAAACGCCAGTACCCATGCGGTTCCTGTTGTGAATATAAACAAATAACCCCAGTGCTTCCAGCTTCCTGCTTCACGCCTAAAGACCATTGAGGCTGCAAGACAGGGGAAGTAGATCATCACAAAAATGGTGAATGCAATGGCTGCGGGTAGGGTGATATTGGCTTTGAGTTTATCAATTAGTGTATCACTTTCTTCATCCTGCTCATTGCCTAACCCATATAAAACGCCCATCGTGGCAACGACAATTTCTTTTGCTGCTAACCCTGTTTCAAGAGCGACTGCCATGCGCCAGTCAAACCCTAACGGGGCGAAAAAGGGTTCTGTTGCATGACCTATTTTACCAAGATAGCTATTTTCAAGATTATAGAGGCTAAGTTCATTAGTCAACGCAGCTACCTTAACGTCATCCTTGCTAACCTGTTCAATTTTGATTGCATATTGTGCTTCAACGTCAGGGTATTTGGGATAATTGCTGGCAAACCAAACTAAGATAGAGGCAAGTAGAATATAAGTTCCTGCCTTTTTTAGGTACATGAAGGCTTTTTCAGAGACGGTATGGTAAAGCAGTTTTAATGTTGGTAGACGATACTTGGGCATTTCCATAACGAAAGGCTCATCGTCACCTTTAAAGACGGTTAGTTTAAGAATTTTAGCAGCAAATACACCCAATAAAGCTCCCAAAATATAAATGGCAAATAGCATATTACCCGCATGTTCTTGCGCCACAAATGCGCCAATGATTAACACATAAACAGGTAGTTTTGCACCACAGCTCATAAACCCTATAATATACAGCGTCAATAATCTATCGCGGTCATTTTTTAATACTCGGGCAGCCATATAAGCGGGCACAGAGCAACCAAAGCCACTCACTAAGGGGACGAATGACTTGCCATGCAGACCAAATTTATGGAAAAACCCATCTAGCAGAAAGGCGGCTCTTGACATATAACCTGTGGATTCTAAGAGGGCAATGCCTGTAAAGAGAATAATAATATTGGGTAAGAATAACACCACAGCACCTACTCCCGCGATTGCACCATCTGCAATAACAGAAGCCAGTTCGGTATCCCCTAAAAATGATTTTGTACCGTCTATTAACATCCCAAAGAAGGCATCAATCCAGTCCATCGGAATACTGCCCAGCTCAAAGGTTATCTGGAACAGTCCCCACATGAGAAAGAGAAAAATGGGGAGGCCAACAAAACGATTGGTTAAAACTGCATCAATTTTATCGGTTAGTCCGACCACTTTTGTGTGGTCAAATTTAACTGACTCAATGACGGCACCTTTTGCTAGTGCATTTTTTTCATCATGAAAAATACTATCAAGATCTTTGCTCGCGTAATGCAGATATAAATGCTGATAGGACTTATTTAATAACGGCTGAAGTTCTGTCCAGATAGGCTCATCACGAAGGCTAAGATAGGTGTTTTTATCTTCACGTAGTAATTTGATCGCAATTGACTTTAGGTTGCTGTCGCTTTTATATTTTTTTTCAGCTAAAAAAGTTGTAATTTTACTGATTTCTTCTTCATAAGGATCGCTATAGAGCAAACGGGATGCAACTAAAGGTTCATTATGAGTCTGGATAATGGCTTTTATGAGTGCATCAATCCCTGTTTTTTCTAAAGCAGAGGTTTTAATACAGCGAATTCCTAAGAGTTTGCTTAATTGTTTTTCATTAATGGCGACGCCTTCATTAATAGCCTCATCATCCATATTCAGCGCAACGACGACTTTTTTATTTAATGCCAGTAGTTCCATAGTGAGGTATAGATTACGCTCAATATTGGTGGAATCTATAACATTTACAATTAAATCATAGTCGCCATCATCAATAAAATCCTTAGTGACACCCTCTTCAATTGTATAGTCTGTCAGTGAGTAGGAGCCAGGCAGATCAGTGACTTCAAAATTAGCACTATTACGCGAAAACTCAATCGTTTTTTTGGCAACCGTGACACCACTAAAATTACCCACTCTTAATTTGGTATCACCAATAGCATTTATCAGAAAGCTTTTGCCAACATTGGGTTGTCCGACTAAGGCTATTTTTATGGGTTTCATTCGCTAATTTCCACTTTTTCTGCCTCAGAGTAGCGTAATGCCATGCGGGTTTTATTGATCCGAACTTCTATTGTTTGCTTTCTTAACGTGTGTTGTAGCGCATAAACCGTTGCACCTTTTACAACACCAAAGGAGTTAAAACGATTTTTCAACTCTTTTTCAGCATTAACGAAACTTATAGTGGCAGATTGTCCTTTTTTTAGGGTATCGAGTGTCATAGGGGAGCCTTTTTTTGTTTAGTTTGTAGTGAGTATAAGGTGACAAGCTGCAAATGCAACTGATTCACATCAACAAATATAAGTAATTACTTTCTTTATTCTCAAGGCAAAAGAATAGGGATTTTGAATGGTTGATGTACGCTGATGCCTCAATGATTTTCTTATCGTCTTGCCAGTTAGTAGTTATTGATCTGAAAATAAGAGTATGAGTATTGAGTCGCATCTAAAAGATGCCCAACAGTATATGGAGCGGGGTTGCTGATTCTTCATAAAAACGCCGCATTATGTGGGGCGTTTTTATGAAATGGTGATATTTTTGCTGTTGCTTTAGCAGGAAAGGGGTTGGTGTTAAGAGACTCCTGCTAAGAAACTATTTAAAACAGATTTGGTGTCAGGCTGTCTGCCTCGCCAAATAAAATAAGACTCTGCGGCTTGCTCAACTAACATCCCCAAACCATTTGCAACTAGTGCAGCGCCGTTATCCTCACACCAATATTCAAATGCAGTCGGGCGGTTGCCATACATTAAATCATAGCAGTCGCTTTTCTCATATAAACAAGATTCTGGCATGGGGGGCATAATGCCCTGTAAGCTGGCGGCAGTGGCATTGATAATGAGGTCAAATTGTCCCTGTTCACGCAAATCATTATAGCTTCCCCCTCGTATTTCAGCGCCAAGATTGGTTGCGAATGGGGTAAAGTCAGCGGCTAATGTTTCCGCTCTTTCCTTGGTACGATTAGCAATAATAAGGCACTTTATTTTTTGCTCTAGCAAGGGTTGTACAACACCTTTTGCGGCACCACCTGCACCCAGCAATAGTACACGCTTGTCTTGTAACTCAATATTATAGTTGGCGGTTAGGTCACGTATTAGCCCAATGCCATCCGTGTTAGCACCATAAATACTGCCATCTTCTTTAAAAACTAAGGTATTCACCGCGCCCGCTGCTTGTGCATAGTCACTCAGCTCATCTGCTAGTTCCCATGCTTGTTCTTTAAAAGGAACGGTTACATTTAGCCCTTTTCCACCTTGTTGTTGAAACTCGGCGACAGTTGCTGCAAATTCATCAATTGGCGATAAAATAGTGTCATAACTCATGGCATCCTCTGTTTGTTGCGCAAACATGCCATGAATAATCGGTGATTTACTGTGTTCTATTGGGTTGCCTATGACAGCATATTGATCAATGACGACGTTACTCATTTATCCCTTATCCTCTGTTAGCCATTGTGCGACATCTTTGGCAAAGTACGTTAAAATACCATCACCACCCGCGCGCTTCATGCTTATTAGTGCTTCTAAAACGCAGGCTTTTTCATCAATCCAGCCATTTTGCCCTGCCGCTTTTAACATCGCATATTCGCCGCTGACCTGATAAATATAAGTGGGTGCTTTAAACTCATCTTTAATACGACGTACAATATCCAGATAAGGCATGCCTGGTTTAATCATGACCATATCCGCACCCTCTGCTAAATCTAGCGCAACTTCATGCAGTGCTTCATCTGAATTAGCAGGATCCATTTGATAACTATATTTATTACCACCACCCAAATTACCCGCAGAACCGACGGCATCACGAAAAGGCCCGTAAAAACTAGAAGCATACTTGGCTGAATACGCCAAAATACGTGTATTAGTATAACCCTCTGCCTCTAAAGCGGCGCGAATAGCACCAATGCGACCATCCATCATGTCCGATGGCGCAACTATATCTGCACCTGCCTGCGCATGAGAAACTGCTTGCTTTACTAGCACCTCAACCGTTTCATCATTAATTATATAGCCCTCATCATTCATTAATCCGTCTTGACCATGTGAGGTAAAGGGGTCAAGTGCTACATCGGTAATCATACCCAGCTCAGGAACTGCGGCTTTAACTGCACGAACCGCACGTTGTGCCAGCCCTTCAGGGTTATACGCTTCTTCTGCTAACACTGATTTATTCTCAACCCCAACAACGGGGAAAATAGCCATTGCAGGAATACCCAATGCAGCAATTTCCTGTGCCTCTTTAACCAGTAGGTCAATCGTTACACGTTCTACGCCAGGCATAGAAGTAATTGCTTCACGCTGGTTTTCACCTTCAATAACAAACATTGGGTAAATTAAATCATCAACTGTTAAGGTGTTTTCACGCATTAAACGACGTGAAAAATCATCTCGGCGCATACGGCGAGGGCGTGAAAGTGGGGTGCGACCTGATAGAGTAGTCATAGAAAATCCAATTGAGAGGGGGAAATATTAGCGATGGATTATTTCAAAACTGTAAATAAAAGGCGAATGGTTTTTAGGGATAGCAATACACATTAATGCAGTTAGGCATAATATAGTTTATGATCTAGCAGAGATTAAGTTTCAGGTTGCCAACAATGATGTGTTACAGATAACAAGGAGTTATTCAAATGAAATATATTAGTAAAATTACCCTATCTACCCTCATTCTTTTCCCAACAATAGTCCTAGCTGTCCCTATTAGTACGAATACAGGTTTTGTTTATCCTGCAAATATGAAGCATGAAAATTCTAGCTATATTGGATTTAGTGAGAAAAACCCTTCGTTTGGGAATCGTTGCCATTTAGCAGATGACTATAATCTTGCTGAAAATAGCCCTGTGTATGCAACAGGCTCAGGTATTGTTGAACGGGCAAACGATAATATTCCCTTTTATGGTGGTGATGATGGAAGGGTTGGCTCAGCACTTATTATTAAACATTTAACCGCTGAGGACACTCCTTTCTATGCACTTTATGGGCATATTAAAAATAGAGTGGTTAAAGTGGGTGATACGGTAAGTTCAGGTGAAAAAATAGCTGAAGTAGGGCGTTTTATATCAGGTGGTAAGAATATTCCGCATCTTCATTTTGGAATCAATACAGTTGAACCCTCTTATCATGGATATACACCTACGCCTGCTTGTACTGAATACCTTAATTTTGTTGATCCTGAGGCGTTTATTGAAACCGAGTATGCGAAAGGAAAGACATGTAATGCGGTTGACAATAAAATAACAACAGAGAAAAATACCCAAGTCATTATAGAAAATGTACTTGCAAATGACACTGCGACAACAGCTGACACTGTACGCCTTACTGGAGCGGATAATCAGTCAGTAAAGGGCGCAAGCGTGGGAAATAATGGTGATGGAACATTTACCTATAACCCACCCGAAGATTTTGTAGGGGCAGATTCTTTTACCTATACAATTGCGGATAATAAAGGCTGTAGTGATACTGCAACCGTCTATATTGAAGTTAAGAAGCCTAGTTCTGCTGGTAATGGTGGTGGTAATGGTGGCGGTAATGGCGGTGATGGCGGTGATGGAAAGAGTAGTGGAGGAGGTAGTTTTGGTCTCTTTGGTTTAATGGGATTATTACTTCTTTTGACAACTCGCTTGTTTAGAAAAGTTAATAAATGACGGTTGGCTTTTTAATTAAAAAAGGCATTTCTTTTTTTCTAATGCCCTTAACCATTGCTATCATGCTGGGTGCAATGGCACTGTGGTCGCTACATAAAGGGCATATTAAAAAAGCAAAACGTTATCTTGTGGTGATGATGCTATGGATAGCTATCATCACTTCTGCACCCATCTCAAATCTTTTAATTAGTCCGTTGGAAAGTCAATACAATAGGCTTGAGCAAATTCCTGCTAATGTAGAGTACATTTTATTTTTAGGTGGGGATAAGGAACGCAGGGCATGGGAAGTCCTAAGGCTTTACCAACAAATGCCTAATGCTACCATTATCACTTCAGGCGACTCTTTATATGATGCTGAGTCAGATGCCTTTAAAACTGCACGATTCCTTCAAGAAGTAGGGATTAAGAAAGAAAATATCCTAATGCAAGAGGATGCAAAAGATACCAAAGACGAAGCGCAAGCAATAAAAAAACGTATCGGCACCAAACCTTTTCTGCTGGTAACATCCGCCTACCATATGCCCAGAGCAATGAAGCTTTTCCAGCGTGAGGGAACCAATCCGATTGCTGCGCCTGGAGATTTTAATCATCCTGAAGAGGATGGTATGAATAGTATTTTTCGATCAGAGCATCTGGAAAAAACAGAGCGTGCATTGCATGAATATCTTGGACTACTTTGGTTGTTCCTTACTTAAATACTCATATTCCTTTGTTGCTCGTATGAGGTATGAGATTTAGATAATACGGGATAGTGCGTTGCCACGATCTCCCGTATTCCACTTAGGCTGCATACGGTGCTACAAAATTATCAACAGGCATATAAGGATGTCTTATTTACCCTGTATTACGCATTCCCGCAGCAATTGCATTAATGGTCAGTAATAACTCATCTAACCACGGTGAGGATGCATTATCCTGTTGTTCAATATGCTGTCGATGACGACGCAATAAGGTGATTTGAATATGGTTCAGTGGGTCAAGGTATGGCTCACGGCGCTCTAGTGTGTATTGCAATAAGGGTGTTTCATCCATGAGTTTATCTAGTTCTGCAATTTCTAAGATACCGCTCACGGTTTGCATGTATTCTGTTTTTATCTTTTCATATATTTCTGCTGAGCGTTTTTGATCACTCCATAGGCTTGAGTATTCTTTAGCGGTATCCATACGTGCTTTAAATAGAGCCATTTGCACATTACTTAATAGGGCGCGGAAAAAGGGCCATTGTTGATACATTTCTTTTAGTATCTCAATGCCATGTTGTTGTTTAAAACCTTTTAATGCACTACCAATTCCATACCAAGCGGGTAGGGTGTGGCGCGCTTGCGCCCAGCCAAATACCCACGGAATGGCACGAATAGAGCTTTTTGAGCGTACTACTTGCTTGCGGTGTGATGGGCGTGATCCAATATTAAGCTGTCCGATTTCTTGTACAGGGGTATTTTCGTAGAAATAATCTTGGAATCCTTCGGTGAAGTCGGTTAAGTCACGGTAGCTTTGTTCACCAAGTTCTGCAATTTGTGACATGCTATCAAGGTATTTTTGATCAAACCCTGCATGGGGTTTCACAATAGACTGGGTGCTTTTAAGTAATCCTGTAATTCCCACACCTAATTCATAGGTCGCTGTTTCTACATTGCTGTATTTATTAGAAAGGACTTCGCCTTGTTCGGTAAATTTAATTTGTCCATGCACGGTATTGGGCGGTTGTGCAACAATGGCTTCATGTGTTGGACCACCACCGCGTCCAACGGTACCGCCTCGACCATGAAATAGGCGACATTTTACACCGTATTTATTGGTCAGTTCGATCACCTGATTTTGTGCATTATATAGATTCCACTGTGAGGCTAATATGCCACCATCTTTACAAGAATCAGAATACCCCAGCATCACTTCCTGCAAATTACCTGATGATGCCAGTAATGCTTTATAGGTTGGGTTCTCAAATAAATGAGTGAGAACAGATACAATATGTTGTAAATCTTCAATGGTTTCAAAGAGAGGTGAAATAGCGATATTGGAGAAATAATTTCCCTCACTGTCTTTGCCCGCAAGACCTGCTAAGCGTGCTAAAAACATCACTTCCATAATATGACTAGCAGTGTGTGTCATGGAGATAACATAAGTACCAAAGATCTTATCCCCCGTTTCTTGACGCATTTCCACCATGGTATCAAACACTTCAAGTGTTTCTAATGACTTCTCACCTAATGATTCAGGATTGGCTTTTGGAAGACTTTTACGTTCAACTAATTCACTCAGTAAGGTAAGACGTTGGGCTTCATTTAAGGCGTTATAGTCAGTATTGGGCATAAATTGCTGAAGAACTTCAACAACAGCATCGGTATGGATATTGGATTCTTGACGAATATCTAGCTCAACGAGTGAGAATCCGCAGGTATCAACTAATCTACGTAAATCTTTAAGCCCCCGCTGTGCAATATTTTGATCTTGATGGCTGTGTAGCGAATGATGAATAAGCTCAAGGTCTGCGGAGAAATCTTTAACATTTTGATAGGCAAATTGTTGTTTTGATTTGCTGGTTTGTTTGCCATTGATCCGATCTTGAACTCGTCGTAAATTTTGCTTTAAGCGATAGAACATCATCCGCAATTTACGACGATAGGGTTCTTTACTGTATTCATCAGGATTATCTGCAAAAATAAACCCTAATTCCTGATTATCTGCTTGTAATGATTCTAAAAATGCATCAGAAGGGGTGATAAAATCAGTGCTATGCGAAAGAAATTTGCGTAATTTTTTAACCCGCTTAGTATATTCAAGTAATGCCTGCTGCATATGCAAACGAATAGCTCGACGTGTTACTTCTGGGGTAACAAACGGGTTGCCATCACGATCTCCCCCTATCCAAGAACCAAAACGTAATACGGTTGGAATAGTGATTTTATCTTCGCCATATAGCTTACGAGTCGCGCGCTCAAAATAGCGGTAAACCATCGGGATAGCTTCAAATAAACTTGAATCAAAATAAAATAAGCCATAACGCACTTCATCTTCAACGCTGGGTTTATTATTTCTAACCTCATTACTGCGCCATAATATTTGAATTTGTGCTTTTAAATGCCGCATTAAAGAAGCGCTTTCATGTTCTGCCAAGGTGGTAAGTTGTAACTCATCAACCGTAATAAAGATCTGTCGTAGCAACGTCATAATTGTGCGGCGGCGTGCTTCGGTAGGGTGCGCGGTAAAGATAGGGCTATAGCGGAGTTGGTTGATTATTTCTTGTAAGTCAGTCGCATTAACACCGTCTTTTTTTAGCTCGCTGATGGTACTTACAAAAGACCCAACCCATAATGCATTGGGGTTACTGCGGAACATTGCACGACGCTCACGGTGCTTAAAATCTTCTTCGACCACATTTGATAGGACATAAAACAAGTTAAAGGCGCGGATAACGCTACCAAGAATATGGGTATCAAGCGTATCAATAAATGTCATTAACTCTTGGCGCTTCGTGTCATCATCGTTTATAGATAGTTGGATATAACCTTGGCGCAAGTGCTCAGTGGCATTGAAAATAGTTTCCCCTGATTGCTCCTTAATTACCTCGCCAAGAAGATCACCAATTAGTCTTACCTGATTTTCCAATTTATCTACATTTGTTATATCGAAGATGCTTGCGCTCATATAGTACCTGCTATGGGATTAGTCATTAATGTGCGCATCATAAAGTAGTGGTTACTATAAGTAAAAATACATTACTTATAGCAAATCATCCAAAAAATACAAAGCACATTGGTAATTGGTAATATGAGATATGGAATGGGGATGTCTTAAAAGCCTAAATTCTTTACAACACAATGTGCCAAACTAAATTCCCACGAGATACGTGGGAATTAGATTTAATTGATTGTACTGCAAAAGCTTATGTTTTTTCGCTCTCTCCACGTTCACTATTGGTATTCATATCAGAGATACCTGACTCAGATTGATCTGGATTTTTCTGTCCAGCATCTTTTTCTGTTGATTTTGCAGGTGTATCAAAGCCCATGTCTGTTTGTAAACTGGCAGTGAGTTCTTTTATATTGCCTCCTGATAGTCCTACCTCTTTCAGCAGATTTTCTACCATTGGAGCCTGTGCTTTATAGCGGAGAGCACTGTCAACAATCTGATCAGCTAAGCTGCCACCACCGCCACCACCATTAGAGCCGCCACCGTTTCCACCACCACCTGAACCACCCGCGATATTAGACATGCCATCAATATGCATAATCTTAATGCCATCGATATTCTCAATAGGTCTAACGCTTTCCTTGATAATATCAGGGAGCTGTTGAACAATTTTCTCCTTAACCTGCATTGAGATTTGCTCATCAGAAAGCATATTTGCCGCTTCATTAATGGCTAGTTTACCCGCAGCATCTACTTCGTAACGTATTTTAACAGCGGATGCATTTTCTTTATCTGCATTGGCTTGAGCGACAGCAAAGATCTCTGTTCTTTCAGCCTCACGAGTTGCACTGATAATTTCAACATCTTTATTTCGTTGCGCCATAGTGACATCTTTGGCAGTGATGATTTCTTCCTTCTTTGCCACTTCTACTGCTTGTACTTTATAGGTTTCTATCCATGCTTCTGCGGTTTCTTTATGTGCAGCAGCGACAGCAATACCTTCATCCTTTTTGGCTTCTTCTATCTGGCGGTCTTTTTCAAGCTCAGCTTTCGATATTGCTAGTTCTTGTGCTTGTTCTGCAAAGACTTTTTCTTCATCAAGTTTAAGTTGTTGTTTGCGAGCGCTTACATCACTTTCCTTAACTTTTACATCTTTTTCATTTTTAACGCGGTTTTGCTCTTCCACATTTTTTGCGATCTGAGTTTCAACAAAGGTAATACCCACAACATCCAAAGCATTATTGCGATCAAAGAATTCAAGATCTGTTTGATGCACTTTAGCAAGTGCAACGGCTTCTAGTTGTAAGCCAAATCTTTTAAGATCAATCCCAAGCGCTTCTTCAACAATATCGTTTACTTTATCATTGTCGTCATGTAGCCCTTGAATATCCATCTTTGCACACGCTTCACGTAAAGCCTCTGCACAGGATGCATCAAACTGCTCTTGTAAATCTTTTATGTTCATCGTTTTCTCACCCAGCGTTTGACCTGCGAGAGAAATTGAGTCTGGCTCGGGAATAACACGCAACATAAATTCAGCGGTTATATCAACACGCAGTTTATTGCTGGTAATAAAGGCTTCTTTTTCTTCGCGTTGAACGACAAATTTTACCACATTCATATTAATAATTAATTTGTCATGCAGTACAGGAAAAACAAAACCACCATTATCCATAATGATTTTTTCGCCACCAAATCCTGTTCGGATAATGGAGATTTCCTTGGTTGCGCGTTCAAAAAATAGTAAAAAAAGTGCGCCTGCGATGAGGAGGATAGTGACGATAACTGCGCCACCTATTAATAAAAAACCTAATCCTTCCATGTGATTTACCTCTCTTTTTTAAGTTTATAAATGATCTGTGACAAACAACATAGCGTATTAATAATTTAATAACTAGCCCCCTATCGCAAATAGTCTACTTTTTATGTAGGGGGTAGGGCAGGGGGGGGTAAGGTTATGCTATGTTATTGATAGTAATAATATTAATATTTTATTATATTCTTATTAATCTTTCGCTAAAAAGAGATTTTGTAACCTAGTAGGTGCAAAATATCAGATAAAAAAATGACCTTTTTAGTGGAATTAATGTCCGATCATTAGTATTATATATTTGTGCATAAGTTATTTTTATCTATTGAGTTGGGTGATTCATCCCCTCTTTTAGACTGTTAATTAATGCATAACATCATGATTTAAATTTAACCAAAATTGTAGTGGCGTTAGAAATTACAATAGAACCACAGGGATAAAATTATGAGCATTTTTAATCATTACCAAGCACGTTATGAGCAACATAAAGAAGAAGAATTATCATTAAAAGAGTATCTAGATTTATGTAAGGAAGATCCTCTCGTTTATGCCTCTGCGACAGAGAGAATGTTAGCGTCAATTGGTGAACCTACTATTATTGACACGTCGCGTGACGCAGTACTGAGCCGTATTTTCTCAAATAAAAAGATAAAAACCTACCCTGCATTTGAAGATTTTTATGGTATGGAAGACTGTATTGAACAGATTGTTTCTTTTTATCGTCATGCAGCGCAAGGGCTGGAAGAGAGTAAACAGGTGCTTTATTTGCTAGGCCCTGTGGGCGGTGGAAAATCATCATTGGCAGAGACATTAAAAAGCCTGATGGAAAAAATGCCGATTTATTGTATTAAAGGGTCGCCGATTAATGAGTCGCCTTTAGGCTTGTTTAACTATACGGAAGATGGTCAAATTTTGCAGGAGGATTATGGCATAGAGGCACGTTATGTTAAATCCATTATGTCACCTTGGGCGGTCAAACGGCTCAATGAGTTTGGTGGCGATATTACACAATTCCGTGTGGTTAAGCGTTATCCTTCTCAGCTAAATCAGCTGGCTATTTCTAAAACTGAACCTGGGGATGAGAATAATCAGGATATTTCGGCTTTAGTGGGTAAAATTGATATTCGCAAGCTGGAAGACTTTCCGCAAAATGATACCGATGCATACAGTTATTCGGGTGGGTTATGCTTATCAAATCAGGGCTTGATGGAATTTGTGGAGATGTTTAAAGCGCCCATTAAAGTGCTGCATCCTTTATTAACAGCAACGCAAGAAGGCAATTATAACGGCACGGAAAGTATTGGAGGGATTCCCTTTAATGGCACAATATTAGCGCATTCCAATGAATCAGAGTGGCAGACCTTTAAGAATGATAGAAACAATGAAGCCTTTATCGACCGTGTTTCGATTGTTAAAGTGCCTTATTGCTTACGTGTCAGTGAAGAGATCAAGATTTATAATAAACTTATCGAAAATAGCTCATTAGGAGCAGCTCCTTGTGCGCCTGATACACTGAAAATGTTAGCGCAATTGAGTATTTTATCGCGTCTTAAAGAACCAGAAAACTCCAATATGTTTTCCAAGATGCGTATTTATAATGGCGAAAATCTAAAAGACATTGATCCCAAAGCAAAAACTTATCAGGAATACTGTGATGTAGCGGGTGTCAATGAAGGTATGGATGGTCTTTCTACTCGCTTCGCTTTTAAAATTCTTTCCAAAGTGTTTAATTATGACTCTGCCGAAATAGCGGCTAATCCTGTGCATTTAATGTATGTATTAGAACAGCAAATTGAACGTGAACAGTTTCCTGAAGATCTACAAAATCGTTATATTGGCTATATCAAAGAATACCTATCGCCACGTTATGTTGATTTTATTGGCAAAGAAATTCAAACGGCTTATCTTGAGTCTTATTCTGAATATGGTCAAAATCTATTTGATCGTTATGTCACCTATGCGGATTTCTGGATACAAGACCAAGAATTTCGTGACCCTGAAACAGGTGAATTATTAGATCGATCTTCTTTGAATGCTGATCTTGAGAAAATTGAAAAAGCAGCAGGGATTAGTAATCCTAAAGACTTTCGTCATGAAGTGGTGAACTTCGTCTTGCGAGCAAGAGCTAATAACCAAGGTCAAAATCCTGCTTGGACGAGCTATGAAAAACTGCGACGTGTGATTGAGAAGAAGATGTTCTCAAGTACGGAAGAGTTACTCCCTGTTATTTCATTTAGTGCCAAATCATCTACCGATGAACAGCGTAAGCATGACAATTTTGTCTCACGCATGATGGAGCGGGGCTATACCGAGAAACAGGTGCGTCTATTAGCTGAGTGGTATCTACGGGTGCGTAAGTCACAGTAAGCGCAGAAAATAAAAACTCTTAGAGGGTATCTAGTTATGAGACTCTAGCATCTCATAACTAGCATCCATTGGTTTTCTTAAATAGACGAGGTGCGAGCATGTCCTATATTATTGATCGTCGTTTAAATAGTAAAAATAAAAGTACAGTAAATCGACAACGGTTTCTCAAACGCTATCGCAAACAAATTCGCAAATCGGTTTCCGATGCCGTGAATCAGCGCAATATTCAAGATATGGAGCAAGGTGAGTCCATATCCATTCCAACAAAAGATATATCAGAGCCTGCTTTTAGCCATGGCAAGGGGGGGCGTCGTACGGTTGTTCATCCTGGAAATAAAGAATTTGCGGAAGGTGATCGTCTACCACGTCCTGAAGGTGGGCAGGGTGGATCGGGTCAAGGTCAGGCGAGTGATTCTGGTGAGGGCATGGATGAGTTTGTGTTTCAGATTTCACAAAGTGAATTTTTAGAATTTATGTTTGAAAATCTTGCCTTGCCTAATATGGTCAAGCGTCAGCTACTAGGGATGGATAGTTTTAGCTATCATCAAGCAGGTATTAGCGAAGTAGGTAATCCTAACCAGATGAATTTGGTGCGTACGATGCGGAGCGCGCAGGCGCGACGGATTGCATTAGGGGGTAAAAAACGTAAAAAAAGGCGTGAATTACGCCAGCAGTTAGTTGCGTTTATAGAGCCACTTTCTAAATCAGAGCACTTAAAAAAGTTAACGATTGAAGAAGAAATCGCAGTCTTAACCAAGAAGCTCAATGCGCTCCCTTATATTGATGAGTATGACCTGAAATATAACCTTAAAGTAAAGACTCCCAAACCTTCCCCGCAAGCAGTTATGTTCTGTGTGATGGACGTGTCGGGTTCAATGACGCAGGATATTAAAAATACTGCCAAGCGATTTTTCTTTTTGTTGTATTTATTCTTGCAGCGCAATTATAAAAAAATTGAGGTGGTGTTTATTCGTCATCATACCAAAGCCAGTGAAGTGGACGAGGAAACCTTTTTTTATGATCGTGAAACAGGCGGCACAGTCGTATCCAGCGCATTAGAAATGGTGAGTGATGTGATACAAGAACGCTATCCACCTGATCAATGGAATATTTATACCGCGCAAGCATCTGATGGAGATAACTGGCCCAATGACCAAGCTATTTGTCATAAATTAATGACGGAAAAAATCTTGCCCTTTGTACAATATTTTACCTATATAGAAATAGGAAGCAGTCAACCGCAAGAGCTATGGCATTTATATCAAGGAATACAACGAGATTTCAGTCATAACTTTGCAACCAGTCGTGTTGAGAATGATGCTGATATTTACCCCGTATTCCGTGAGCTATTTAAAAAGAGGGTGAACAATGAGCATTAAACAGAAATCAAGACCACTCTCAACGCAATCAGAATGGACGTTTGAGCTATTAGAAACGTATGATCGAGAAATAGGGCGTATTGCCAAAGAAAAATTTAAGCTAGATACCTATCCGAACCAAATAGAAGTGATTAGATCAGATCAAATGATGGATGCGTACTCCTCTGTGGGTATGCCCATTAATTATAATCATTGGTCCTTTGGTAAAAGTTTCCTGTCCACAGAGCAAAACTATCAACGTGGACGCATGGGGCTTGCGTATGAAATTGTGATCAATTCTAACCCTTGTATTTCCTATTTAATGGAAGAAAACACCATGACAATGCAGGCATTGGTAATTGCTCATGCTTGCTACGGTCATAACTCTTTTTTTAAGGGCAATTACCTCTTTAAAACATGGACAGATGCAGAGGGAATTATTGATTATCTACAATTTGCACGTCAGTATATTGCTAAATGTGAAGAGCGTTATGGTGCTGATGAGGTTGAAAAGCTCTTAGACTCCTGTCATGCACTATCAAATTATGGGGTTGATCGTTATAAGCGCCCTAACCCTATTTCCGCGCAGCAAGAGCAAAAGCGTCAGCAAGAACGTGAAGCGTATATTCAACGACATATTAATGATATTTGGCGCACACTTCCTAAACCTCAGCATGTCGAAGCAAGTAGAGAAGAAGTACGTTTTCCACCGCAGCCAGAAGAAAACTTGCTCTATTTTATCGAAAAAAATGCACCGCACTTGGCGGCATGGCAACGTGAAATTGTGCGTATTGTGCGTAAAATTTCACAATACTTCTATCCACAAAAACAAACCCAAGTGATGAATGAAGGCTGGGCCACCTTTTGGCACTACACATTACTGCACGAAATGTATGACGAAGGGTTAGTGACGGATGGCTTTATGCTAGAGTTTTTAACATCGCATACCAGTGTCGTGGCTCAACCAGATTTTGATAGCGAGTATTACTCTGGGATTAATCCTTATGCGCTAGGTTTTGCAATGATGCAGGATATTCGTCGTATTTGTGAAAACCCCACCAATGAAGATAAAGAATGGTTTCCTGATATAGCAGGATCAGACTGGTTGGAAACCTTGCACAATGCAATGCAAAACTACCGTGATGAAAGCTTTATTTTGCAATTTTTATCACCCAAATTAATACGTGAGTTCCATCTGTTTTTGGTGGAAGACGATGATCATAGTGAAACAATTGGGATTGAAGCCATTCACAATGAACGTGGTTATCAGCGTGTCAGAGAACACTTAGCACAACAATACAATCTGGGTTATAGAGAGCCAAATATACAAGTTTATAATGTAGATATACGAGGTGATCGACGCTTGACGTTACAGCATCAAATGCACGATAGAAAACCATTGAGTGATGATGCAGAAGAGGTTGTTAAACATCTGCATCGTTTATGGGGATATACCGTTGTGTTGGATTCGGTGGATGAGAATGATGAAATTAAGCAAAGCTTTCGATGTTCTTGATGAGAGTATCAGCAGTTCCAGCGGTCTTCTGTAACCCGTATAAAGAGGGTTCTATGTTTGTTATTTGTTACACGAATGGCATACTATCAACATCTACGCTAAAATTTGCTGGGAACTGCTAATTAAACTATGCGAGCTTACAAATAGCAGTTGATTTTTATGGTTATGAAAATGCACAAGCGTAATTAAATTTTAGAAGTTTTCCTTCCATAGCTTTTACTGTGGAAGGAAATGTAAATAACTCGGCATCAATTTATAAATCTTTAATCGTTTCAATACTTAAGCCTGTCTTTTTGGCGATGATATCTACATCTAAAATATCCAGTAGTTTTTTTGCTAACGCTATTTTTTCTTTCTCTCTACCTTTTTCAATGCCTTTTTCAATACCCGCCTCTAAGCCTTTTTTCTCAGCCTCCTCTTTGGCATAGTCCATGACATTTTTATAATCCAGTCTTGCTTTCAAATCCTGCTGATAGGCAAATTGCTCATCTTCATCTAATGCCAAAAATTCAGCCACTTGAAAAGCTTCTGCGATGAGGTCATCTTCTGCTAGTGTTTCAGGAATTGATTGACTGTCGGCAAGGTGGTTCAGGTAGTAGAGCCAATATTCAAGGTGGTTAGAGAGTTCCTTCTCCTGTTTCTTGAAGTTTGGCATTTGTAGGTAATAGTATTTTAGCTTGTCATAAAACACCTCATTATTACCATCTTTGAGCTGTACCTCAGTTAAGTAGTTATCATCAAGGGTAAAGTCCAGTATGCCGACAAAAAATATCTTTTTTAAGCGATAATCCCAATCCCCTCGTTTTGATTGTTGCTGAATGGGAAAACTGGTGTAGTAGAGACTGCGGTCTTTAAAATATTTTTGTTTGCTTCTTTGTAGTTCAACAATGAAATTATTGTTTTTCTCGTCCGTACAATAAACATCAAACACCGCACGTCGATCGACAATATTCAAGCCCATCTTTTCAAGATTTCGGTATTCAAGATTAATAATTTTATCGTCTATATCGAGTAGATCATTGAGAAAGCTAATCAGAAAGTGCTTATTCTCCTCTGTCCCAAAAATATGTTTAAACCCAAAGTCAGTAAAGGGATCAATATATTTGTCTTTTATCATCATGCACATAGTTGCATCCTCCTTTTTTGATGCTTTGTTTTATTGTCTTCAGCAAGACCCTAATAAACACATCACTAGATTTTAGCATAGTCAAGTGTATAAGCTTTTAGTTTGTTAGATTGATTGAGTAATCAAAGTCACACTGATTGCTTAATTATTAATCTCTGATTAAGTTTGACTCAGATAAGCTGTCAATTGTCAGAAGATGACTTTTTTGTCAGTTTCGTGATATTTATGAAATTAAGGGGATATTTTTGTATCAAAATATGCTCTTAGATTATTTATCGCAAGGATGCATCGGTAACTAACAGCATAACCTTAGTGACGCATATAAAAATAATAGAGAAAGTAGTAATGGGCGTATTAGAAACAGTAAGGAATATCCACCAGCAAATTCAATGGTTTGGCAGGCTACAAAAAAAAAGTACTATAAAAAAAGGTCAGCTAGAGCAGTTATCATCTTTTGATGGAATAAAAAATATCTTTATTCTGCCTC